>JAFLSP010000217.1 GCA_022510885.1 Treponema sp.
GTTATATGCGCAGAAATGCACCTTTTTCACATTTCTGAAAACATTTCTGATTTTTTTCCGCGCAAAGCGGTACAGGGGCGGACACGGCACCGCAAAACCGGCAGAACGGCACGTTTTTTTCTTGACCTCTGCCGCAGAAAGCGGTATATTGTTACTAGTGACGATTTCCTTAACGGTGAACGTCACCTGTTCTTTGAAAAATTCGCTGAAAAGCAGCGACATGCTGTATCGCACGGATATAAGCGCGGGCTTATATGGATTTTACATAAGTGCTCAAGGAGGCATTATGGAACGAACCACAAGAATACAGTTCGTAGCGGACGGAAGCTACGGAAGACGGATTTTTACGCATTTGGCCGAGGACGTTGACACAATCTCCTGCTCAATCGACTGGAACAAACTGCTTGACTACGCCGCCGCCGCCATCGAGAAGACGGACGGCAGGCGCTGCGTGTTCACCAAAAAGGTCGTTTTCATCGGCACGAACCCCGAGTTCGACGAGGAGAACCTTATCTACTACCGCTCGCTGGAAGACGCGGGCATACAGCGCATCGCATTCCCGCTGCGCGCCACCCAATCAAAAAGCGGAAGGCCCACGCTCAAGGAAGACGCCGTTGACACGAGCCTCGTGTTCGGCGTCGCCAAGGACTTCTACACCGCAAAGACCGAAGACCGCTTCGACTGGCTCGTGCTCGTCGCGGGGGACGGAGACCTCGTGCCGCTCGTGCAAGGGCTTGCCACGGAGGGCGTGCGCACGCTCGTCATCTACTACGACTTCTCCACGCCATACGGGGTCACCCGCGCGTCGCAAGCGCTGCTTGAGGCGGCGGCACAGGTCATCAGCCTTGAGAACCTGCGCCGCGAGCGCGTAGACCCCGCGGCAAAGGCCATTTTCGTCGCGAGCGGAAGGGAGCAGGACGGCTTCTTTCAGAAACGCAGAATCGTGCTCAGGAAGCGGCAGGACGCGCCTTCCGCGGACGACATTGAGGCGGCAATCCGGGAAACGCCGAGCAGGGACGACGAGGGATGGGTTCTCGTCGCCCAGCTCGGCAAGACGCTGGAGTACCTGTCCGGCTCAAAGCTCCCCTACGGCGTAAAGCTCAAAACCGAAATCGAAAAGTACCCCGGGAAATTCGAGACAAAGGAGCTTCCCGCCTACAGCGTGAGGCTCATATAGATGCGCGGGCATGGAGCGCAGAAACGGCAATGCCCAAGGAGGATAGCACCTTGATTGCCTAAGACCCCTGCACGCCGGCAGGACAAACGGCGAAGCCCCGAAACGGATGTATGCAGATACACCCGTCCGGCAGAACGACATATCGAGCAAGGCAGTGCTATAAGAAATTATAGGCGAGACCTTGAAACCCACTGGATAAGAGACTTCCAGTACAAACTGTTGGAGATATTTTCCATGAAAATATCCATATATTTTTACCTAGGAGGTACAAATGAATATCAGTACCCTTTCAGCCAAAACGGCTGACTACAAATCGGTTGACATCCCGGTCGCCCTGTATCAGAACGCCATGCGCCGCACGGCGGACGGCAAGCAGACCTACTTCGCGCGGCCGATAAGCCGCAGCCACCTTACCATGCTCGACATAGCGAACGACATGGTTGCGCTTGGCCTGAACGAAGGTCTGACCGCAGAGCAGATTGTGAGCCTCTGGTCCACCATCAACAACGGCGTGTTTGACCGCGTGACAAACGGCTGTACCGTTGACGGCGGGCTTGGCACCTACGGCGTCAAGGTCAGCGGGACATTCGAGACCGAAGGCGACACCTTCAGCAAGGAACGGCACCGCATTGACCTGTCGTTCAAGACCGGCAAGACCATAAAGGAACAGCTGTCCGCGTTCGATGTCGTCATCAGGCAGGGCAACATGGCGAAGCCGCAGATTGCGGACGTGCATGACCTTGAGTCCGGCGGCGCGAACCGCCTTACCCCCGGCGGCTACCTGGAGATAAGCGGCATCAACCTTGCCATCTGCGGGACTGACCCGTCGGTGGGGCTGTATTTTGTCAACACAGCGGACGACTCAAAGACCGTCCGGCTGGAGCAGGGCAAAATCGGCGCGAACATGCCGAGCCGCCTGGCCTGCGTCGTTCCCGCGACCCTTGAGGCAGGAACTTACCAGGTCAAGATTGTGACCCAGTTCTCCAAATCCGACCATATACGGAAAGAACCGCTCTCCTGTGTCTTTGACAAAACATTTGAGGTCGTAGCACCTAGCGTTTAGGCGCGAACCGCTCTCATTCGGCGCGCGTGTCGGTTTTCCGATGCGCGCGCCTTTTTATTGCCGGTGCGCACAACGCCACCGCCTGTGGCGTGTGTCTCCATCGTCCGTGGCGCGTGTCTCCATCGTCCGTGGCGTGTGT
>JAFLSP010000218.1 GCA_022510885.1 Treponema sp.
CAGATTCAGCCTACAGCTGCTTGACAAATCTGCGCGGGCGGCATATCATAAACGTATGAACATTTGTTCAAGTGTTTGGAGAAGTTGCCGTGGAAGATATTGATGACGACATGCTGTTCGACCTTGCCGACCTGTTCAAGACGCTGGGCGATTCCACGCGGATTCGCATCCTGTACGCGCTGCTCGGGTGCGAGCGTGCCGTGGGCGACCTTGCCGACCTGCTTGCCATGACGCAGAGCGCAATCAGCCACCAGCTGCGCGTCCTCAAGGCAAACGGCCTGGTGCGCTTCCGGCGCGACGGAAAGTCGCTCATCTACGCGCTCAGCGACGACCACGTGACCAAAATGCTGAACATGGGGCTTGAGCATATTCAGGAATGAGGAGGCATTATGCACCACGAACATGACCACGACGCGCACGGCGAAGCAGCCTGTTGCGCCTGCTGTGCGCACGACCATGACGAGGAGGAGGGCGGCGCGCGCAAGAAAATCCTGACGGCGGCGGTGCTGTTCGCGCTTGCGCTGCTTGTGGAGCATCTGCCGTTTTTTGCTCCCGGGCGGCTCGCGCCCGCGCTCGGCATTGCATCGGCGCAGGAGACCGTCGCGCTTGCGGTGCGGGCGGCGTACATCGTGCTGTATCTTGCGGCCTACCTTGCCTGCGGGCGGAACGTCGTGCTCGGCGCGGCGGCGAACATCCGGCGCGGCAAGGTCTTTGACGAGCAGTTCCTGATGACGGTCGCCTCGCTCGGCGCGGTGCTGCTGGGCGAGTTCGCGGAGGCCGTTGCGGTCATGCTCTTCTATATAGTAGGCGAGTATTTTCAGGATTTTGCCGTGGACAAGTCGCGCCGCAGCATTTCCGCGCTCATGGACATCCGCCCCGACCACGCCACGCTCCTTGCGGACGGCGCTCGCACGGTCGTGCGCGCGGAGGACGTTCCCGTGGGCGCGACGATTGAAATCAAACCGGGCGAGCGCGTTCCCTTGGACTGCGTGATAGAGCGCGGCGATTCCTTCGTGGACACCTCCGCGCTCACGGGCGAGAGTGTTCCGCGCCGCGTGTCCGTTGGTGCGGAGATTATGGCGGGCTTCGTGAACACGCAGGGCGTGCTGACGGCGCGCGTGTCCCGGCCCTATGGCGAGAGCGCCGTCACGCGCATCCTTGCGCTGACGGAACAGGCGACGGCGGTCAAGGCGAAAAGCGACCGCTTCATCACGCGCTTTGCGAAGGTCTACACGCCGGTCGTCTGCGCGCTTGCGCTTGCGGTTGCAATATTGCCGCCGCTCGTCCTGCGCTTTTTCGCGCCCGCGCTGTTCGCGCAGTACGGCTGGTCGGTGTGGGCATACCGCGCGCTCATGTTCCTGGTGGTCTCCTGCCCCTGCGCGCTCGTCATCTCCGTGCCGCTCTCGTTTTTCAGCGGCATTGGCGCGGAAAGCGCGAGCGGCGTGCTGGTCAAGGGCAGCAATTTCATGGAGCGGCTCGCGTCGGCGCGGGTGGCCGTGTTCGACAAGACGGGAACGCTGACCAAAGGAACCTTCGCCGTCTCCTCGGTCAGCCCGGCGGACATGAGCATGAGCGCGGACGACCTGCTCGCGCTTGCCGCACACGCGGAGGACTGCTCGAACCATCCCATTTCGCTTTCGCTGCGGGCGGCGCACTCCTGCCCCCGCTGCGGGACGATTCCCTGCGAGAACGTGCGGGAAATCAGCGGGCAGGGAATCCGGGTGGAGCTGAACGGGCAGGTCGTGCTTGCGGGAAACCGTGCCCTCATGCGCGCGCAGAACGTGAGCGGCTTTGACGAGACGGTGACGGCGGAGGCGGGGACGGTCGTCTACCTTGCCGTGCAGGGCGCGTACAAGGGATTCATCGTCATCAGCGACGAGGCGAAAGAGGACGCGAAGGAGGCGGTCGCCGCGCTCAAAAAACTGGGCATCCGCAAGGTCGTCATGCTCACCGGCGACACGCATGCCGCCGCGCAGAAGGTCGCCGCAGACCTGGGCGTGGATGCCGTGTTCGCCGACCTGCTGCCGCAGGACAAGGTGGCGCGCCTGGAGGAACTGCTCGCGCCGGGCGAGAACGTGCTGTTCGTGGGCGACGGCATCAACGACGCGCCCGTCCTTGCCCGTGCCGACCTGGGCATCGCGATGGGCGCGCTCGGCTCGGACGCGGCAATAGAGGCCGCCGACGTGGTGATTATGGACGACCGCCCGAGCCGCCTTGCCACTGCCATAAGAATCGCGCGGCGCACCGTGCGCGTGGTGTGGCAGAACATCATCTTCGCGCTCGCCGTCAAGGCCGCGATTATGCTGCTCGGCGCGCTCGGACTGACCACGCTGTGGACTGCCGTCTTTGGCGACGTGGGCGTGACCATCCTCTGCGT
>JAFLSP010000219.1 GCA_022510885.1 Treponema sp.
AAGGCTTGAAGGCGGATTTGGAAAAACGCCCGAACCTTGCCAAGGTGATTGTGCGCGCGCGATGAAAGGACAGCGGGGCAAAAGCGCAGAACGGCGCAATCTGCCCGAAAGTGTGGTATACTGGCACAAAGGAGGCAAAAGATGACAGCACTGCATGGATATTTTGATGGCAGAGTGTGCGTTCCACAGTCAACGGAAGCCTTGCGTCCGCACCAGAAAGTGATAATCACCGTGCTTGATGAATTCGCTCCACCGCGCCGCGATTTGAAAAAATACGTCGGCAAGGTAAGCCGCGAGGATTCGGACGCGGTGGCAAAGGCGGTGGAAGAAGGACGCAAGGTGGATGCCAATGCCTGGTAAACTGCTAGACACGAACATCATAATCCGATACATAAAAGGCGAGGGCGGACTTGACGACATTTTTGAAGAAGAGAGCCTGTATTTCTCATCGATAACGCTCGGCGAGTTGCTGTTCGGGGCGGAATGCTCTGCGCGGAAAGAGGCGAATGTCGCCGCATACATGGGATTCTGCGGCGAACTTGCGGAAGTCAAAGCTGATTCTTACACAGCCCCTGCCTACGCAAAGATAAAAGCCCAGTTGAAAAGAGATGGTCATCCCATTCCCGAAAACGATATATGGATTGCCGCTTGCGCGATGGCGTATGGACTTACGCTCGTTACTGGGGACGAGCACTTTTCGTTTGTAAAAGGGATTGCGGTTGAAAAGCGATAGGCGGATTTGGAAAAACGCCCGAACCTTGCCAAGGTGATTGTGCGGGCGTAGTTTTGCAACGGTGGTTTCGACAGGCTCAACCACCGAGCCGCTAATTGAGCAGGTTGCGTTAACAACCGTGTCGAAATGAGCGAATGTGAAGCGGTGATTTCGACAGGCTCAAGTCGCAGCCCTATCGGGCTGCTTACGTCACAGCGCGATGCGCTGTTTAACGAGTTTTCTTAAGTAAGAAAATCACATGACTTTTGTGAGAGCCGATTCATTCACAAACCCTCTGTCAAAAAGCAGACTCAACGCCATGCTTTTGCCGAGAACAAGCCCCCGGTGAGTTTCGGGCGCATCGTAGAACCTTATCTCAATGGAGAACAGGCGGGAGCTGACAGAAAAATCGAAATACTGAACGCAAGTTCTTGACTTCCCGCCATGACAGGTTTTGTAGCCAGATGTGCACCGTGTGTCCGCGCTCTTCGGGCACTTTGGAACAGGGTCGGAGCAGGATGCAAAATCCGGCAAGCCCTTAAGCTGCGCGAGGACATCCTCAAAAAGATAGTGCATTATGCCGCCCGCTCCTGATAATCAACGATTTTCGCAGAGAGACGCACGTTCGAGTTGTCAATCATCGCCCTCAGGTCGTTTATCTGCCTTTCCAGTTCTGAAATCCGCTTGTAAAGCGCGGTCTTTGTGTCCGTGCTGATTCCCTGCTCGGAAAGGTTCAGCTGGAAGTCCCTGTACGCCTTCCAGTACGACACGCTGAAATCATCGTTGACAGTCTCGTGCAGAGCGTCCCATGCGGAATTCCCGCTCCTGCTGAACAGCACGTTCAGATGATGCAGGACGATGTTTTTCAGCCCGTCGCACGCTTGGTTCGGGGTCTCGCCCTCGCTGTCGAGCATAAGCTGGATGCAGGTCGCCACGAACATTCCGCCCTCCGCACGGGAGACAAGGAATGAGAGCGTCGGAATCTCATAAGGGAAGTCCTCGGTGGTAAAAACTTTAAGCTTCCCGATTCCAACGACCTTACCCGTCGGAACTGTTATGTTCTCTTTCATTTCAGGCTCCTTTCTTCAAGAAGTGTTTTCAAGCGCACTGGCACACACAGCGCGGACGCGCATATAAAACGCGGTTTGTGATGACAAACTGAAATCAGCCTGCCATCGTTTAAAGTATAACACAAAAATCACAGTTCTGTGTCGTTTTCTTGCATGAAAATGCTGAAAAATACCCAACCTGAATAAAAAAAGCCGCCCCATGCGTGGGCGGTTTTTTTGCTGGAACTGGCTCGCGTCGTGATGTCCGCGGTCTCCCGCAGGCATTGCCTTTCTCCCCATTGCGCATCACTCTTCCCCGCCAGTCTGGGCGGCATCGCTTCTGAAAATGAACTTGTACTTGTCGCGGACGGCCGTCCTGAACTCCTGCTGAATGTCCGCCTCGGACTTGCTTCCTGCCGCGCCGCCAAGCGCGCTCCGAAGCTCGGCAATCTCGCAGACGTAGTGCCCTTCAAGGATGCGCAGGAAGTCCACCTCGCGGATGCTGTCGCTCAGGCGCGTCCGTGCCTCCGCCCGCTCCCTTTCCCGTCCGCGCCGATTTCGTTGCTCATGGCGTACTCGATGAAGCCGCCGAAATCATA
>JAFLSP010000022.1:0-2360 GCA_022510885.1 Treponema sp.
TCGCTGTTCGCTGTTCGCTGTTCGCTGTTCGCTGTTCGCTCAAGATTGTATGCGCGCGGCTGGCTGTGTCAAGCGGTTTGGTGCAAGAATATGCTGTTTTTGCGCACGAATTGAACATATCCCCATTCTAGCGGAATGGCGGAAGGGGGTCAAGGCAAGGGGATAAAGGGAACATTATAGATGTTTCTACCGCGATATGGTAGATTTACTCTATGACCATCATCAAAAACTTGCCACAGGAAGAATATGAGCAGTTCAAGGCTTTCAAAACATCCTGCTTTGCGTATGCAAAAGAGCACTTTCAGGGGAAAAGTTTTCTGAATGGTAAGCGAAAGGTGCTGATTAAGGTCTCAAGAACAGGTCTCAATGAGTGGTTTTCAAAGACAAAGACCTATGAGCAGGCAGAATCGATAAAATACCTTGACGAAATGCTCAAAAAAGCCGTTTACAATCACCTGGCCAAAAATGAACACCCCAAACGCGGCGACGAGCTTGCAACGTTTGACTATTATGATTACAAACTCACTATCAACGGAAAAACGTATGCCGTAGTGCTCACGGTAAAGAATGTGCGAGGGCAAGGAAGCATATATTACCACCACTTCCTCAAGGATATAAAAACAGAACCGTCCTCAAGCATGATTCAGCCCTAAAAAGGGTACTGAGCTTTTATTGGACGGCTCAATGGTGGCTTGCGCGACCAAACTTACTATATCACAAACCAAGCAAATGTCAAGCATGGTGTATGAACGTGCGGAACGGCGCGCCGCCCGCCTATTCCTTGAGCGCGAGGGGGATGCCCGCGACCACGGCGTAGACGGCGTCGCTTGCCGCCGCCAGCCGGCGGTTCAGCGCGGCGAGCGTGGCGGCATAGGGGCGCGAGGCGGCGGGGATGTCGCCGCCAAGGGTGATTTCGTTGCTGACGACGATGCAGTCGGCGCAGCGGGCGGCAAGGGCGTGCAGTGACGCGGCGAGCGCGTCTGCGGCGGCGGGCGGGTCGCAGGGCGCGGGGGGCTGTCCCGGCGGGTACAGGAAGTTTGCCGTCAGGTTGCCGCCGTCCTCCACCAGCACGACGGCGTTCTCCGGCACGGCGGGAAGCGTCCGCGCGTCCAGCCATTCGAGCGTGGCGAAGCCCTTTCCCGCGCGGGCGGCGCGGTGGCTCCGGATGCGCGCGCGCGTGTCGCCGCCGGAACCGGGGTCGAGCGTGGCGACGTACACGAGCGGCGCGCCCGTCCGCTCCGCGCGCGCGCAGGCAAGCCGCTCGGCGAACGCGCTCTTCCCGCTCGCCGCGCCGCCCAGAACCAGCACGGTCATAGCGGCCGGTAGGCGGGGAGCCGCAGGTCGGCAAAGGTCGCCGCGCCGCCGTACACCGCGAGCGCCATGTCCAGCAGGGGCAGGAGCGTCATGCAGCCGCTGCCCTCGCCCAGGCGCATCCCTGCCCGCACGGGCGCGCGGAGTCCCAGCGCGTCAAGCGCCAGGCGGCTTGCCGGCTCGCCTCCCACGTGGCTTGCGAGGAGGTAGCCGCGCACGGCGGGGCAGAGGCGGACGGCGACGAGCGCGGCGGCCTGCGAGATGATGCCGTCCACGATGACCGCGCGCCGCCGCGCCGCCGCGCCGAGCATGCAGCCGGCCATGCCCGCGATGTCAAAGCCGCCCAGCCTGGCAAGCACGTCGAGCGCGTCCTGCGCATTCGGTCTGCGCGCGGCGATGCCCTGCTCTATCACGCGGATTTTGCGCGCCACGCCCGCCGCGTCAAGTCCCGCGCCCGCGCCGGTCACCTCGGCAGGGGGACGGGCAAGCAGGACGGACGCGAGCGCGCTTGCCGTGGTGGTGTTGCCGATGCCCATCTCGCCGGTGGCAATCACCGCGTAGCCCCGCCCGGCAAGCCCCTGCGCGAATTCCGCCCCCGCGCGCACTGCCCGTTCCGCCTGCGCGCGCGTCATCGCGTCCTCGTGCAGGAAGTTGCGCGTTCCGCGCGCGACGTGGCGGTCGGTCATCGCCGCATGGGCGACGGCTGTCCGCATCCCCATATCGACCGGGAACACGTCGCACCGCGCCACCCGCGCCATGGCGCACACCGGGGACGTGCCCGCGCAGATGCTCCGCGCCACCGTCGCCGTCACCGACGAGTCCGTCTGCGTCACGCCCGCCGCGACAATGCCGTTGTCCGCGCAGAACACCGCGAGCGCGCGGCGGTCAATGGCGGGCGTCTCCGTCCGCTGGACGGCGGCAAGGCGGCACACCGCGTCCTCCAGCAGCCCGAGCGCGCCGAGCGGCTTTGCGACCGCGTCCCACCGCGCGCGGGCGCGGGCGAAGGCATCCGTATCCGCGGGGGCAATGCCCGCGAGCAGGTCGGTCAG
>JAFLSP010000022.1:2460-17380 GCA_022510885.1 Treponema sp.
CGCGGGCGAAGGCATCCGTATCCGCGGGGGCAATGCCCGCGAGCAGGTCGGTCAGTTCCATGTCGTTCCTACCTGTAAAATGCCAAAAGCCCTTATCCGCACATCGTCCGCCGCATAGTGCCGTGCAGTCACGCCGTTTATGTCGTTGATACCGTCACCGTTTGTATCTTTCTGCGTCGCGTCAATGAAATAGATTTCGCCCGCGTCCACACGCTCAAACAGCGCGATATGCGTTACGGAGTCTACCTCCGGCTCACCCATAAAAATCAGGTCGCCGCGCCGAAGCTCAGGCAAGTCCACCAAGCGTGCGTACTTTGCATAAAAATCCGACGAAGACGCATCGTCGAACAGCAGACAGTAGGCGGAATTCTCCACGGCATAGCCGTAACAGCGAACGACCAAGCCCGAACAGTCCACGCGAATGACGCGCAGCGCGTCCTGCCCGCCCCATGCATATTCCGTTTCCGCATCCCGGTATTGCTCGGCAAAGTCAAATGCCCGCGATGCAATGTCTGCCGGGCAGTCGATTTGCCGCATCGTCTGCGTCGTCTCAACCACCGCTTCGCATGAAAAGAGGAAAAGGCACGATGCCAATGCTATAACCAATAATTTCATCCTCCGCATCCTCCGCACGGCCGGTCTGTGTGGCAGCCGCCGCAGCCTGCGCAGCCCGTCCGCCCGCGCGCGGCAAAGTCCCGCGCGGCCTGCACGAACCGACGCGCGAACGCGGGATTGCTCGCGAAGGAGAGGTGGGGAAAGCCCGCGACGATGTTCGCGGTCCGCGCCGTGCAGCACGTGGGGCGCATCTGCGCGACGGGCGCGGTGGACTCGATGCACTGCCAGGCCGTGCCGTCCGCCCTGCGCGCGGTGAACGCGCCGCCGTTGTGCGTCGTGTCGAAGTAATGGAACTCGTGCGCGCGGATGGTGTCGCCCTTCCTGCACAGGAGCGTGTCCTCGTTCGCCGTCAGCGTGACGTAGCCGAAGCGCACCAGCCTGCCCCTGTTCTCGAACGTGCCCGCCAGCACACCCGCCAGCTTGAGGTACAGGAAGCCGCCGCATTCGGCAAGCACGGGCGCGCCGCTCCGGCAGAACGCGCGCAGGCTGTCGAGCATCGCCGTGTTCTCCGCCAGCGGCACGGGGAACAGCTCGGGGTAGCCGCCGCCAAGGTAGAGCGCGTGGCAGTCCGGGGGAATGGCGCGGTCGCGCAAAGGCGAGAACGGCACAGGCTCCGCGCCGAACGCGGCAAGCAGGTCGAGGCTCTCGCGGTAGTAAAAGCAGAAGGCCTCGTCCTGCGCAATGGCGATGCGGACGCGCGCACGGGCAAGCCGTTCCGTCTCGTCCGCCGCGTGCTGTATGAGGTCATCGCCGCAGTCCAGCGGCGGCGCAGACTGGGCAATGCGGGTGATTGCGGCGATGTCCAGCGTCTGCCGGGCGGAATGCGCAAGCGCGTCGAGCTTTTCCCGCAAGCCGGACACGGCATCGGGCGTCACCAGGCCGAGGTGGCGGCTCGGGAGGGAGCAGGCGTCGTCCTGTTCCAGAAAGCCGAGCGCACGAACGCCGCATTCGCGCTCGACAGCGGGGGCAAGCCGTCCGTACTGCGCGGCGGAGCAGCGGTTCAGGACAACGCCGCGGATGCCGCTTCGGTCGCCGTCGCGCTCGCGGAACGAGGCAAAGCCGCCGATTTCCGCGCAGAGCGAGCGGCTTTTTCCCTTCGCGTCCGCCACGAGAATCACGGGGCAGGAAAGCGCGCGCGCCACCTCGTAGGCGCTGGCTTCTTCCGTGCCCGCGATGCCGTCGTAGAATCCCATCGCCCCCTCGCACACGGCGATGTCCGCGCCCCGCACCGCACGGGCGAACAGCGCGCGCGCCTGCGCGGGGGGCGTGAAGAAGAGGTCAACGTTCCCCGTCGGGCGACCCGAGACCTGCCGGTGGAAGAGCGGGTCGATGAAGTCCGGGCCGCACTTGACTGCCGCCGCGTTCGCAAGCAGCCGAAGCAGGGCGCACGTGACGGTCGTCTTGCCGGATGCGCTTGCGGGGGAGGAAATGAGGATGCGGGGGATGACGCGCGCGCTCATCGCAGGGAGACCAGCCAGACGGGATTCTGCGCCGCCATGCGGTGGTATGCGCCCGCCGCCGCCGTTCCGCTCACGGCAAGCTGCGTTGCCTCATAGCCACGCCCGAGGTCGCGGGCGACGGACTGGGCGAGCGAAAGCGTCTCAAGCGTGACGCAAGAGACGACGACACGCGCGGCGGAATTGCGCTCATGCACGGCGCGGACAATCGCGGGAAGCGCGCCGCCACTGCCACCGATAAAGACGGCATGCGGCGCGGGCAGCTCGGCAAGCGACTCGGGCGCATGAGCGCCGCAGATTTCGATGTTGAGCGCGCCAGACTTCGTGCGGTTCTGGCGGATAAGGGCGCACGCGGCGGGCTGGTCCTCCACGGCGTAGACGGCGCACCGCGCGCTGCGCGCGATGTCCACGCTGACCGCGCCCGTTCCCGCCCCGATGTCCCACACGGTCTCCCCGTCGCGCACGGCAAGAAGCGCGAGCACCGCCGCGCGGACGAACTGCTTGGTCATCGGAACGAGTGGCGCATGGCTGCGCACAAAGAAATCGTCGGGGAGCGCGGCGCGCGGCAAGTCAGGAACCGTGCGCGTGACGAGGACACACGAGAGCCGCTCGTCGTAGTCGTCGCGAGCGAGAACAGCGGCGGGCGAGCCGGAGAAGATGATTTCTGATGGCGCGCCGTCGGCGCGGTAGGAAAGGCGGCTTCCCACCGTGAGCGTCGCGTCGCAGTCGCGGTCGAGCAGGAAGCGGGCAATCGTGCGGACGGTGATGCTGCCGCCCGTGAGGAAGAAGGTCTTGGGCGCGAAAGAAAGCGCGATGCCGAGGTCGCAGTCCGTGCCGTGCGCGCTCGCAAGATGCCAATCCTGCCACGGCTCGCCAAGGCACGCGGCAAAGTACTGGGCGGTCGTCACGCCGCACAGCGTCCGCACCGTCCAGCCGTCGGCCACAAGCCGCGCGCGCAAAGCGGCCGCACCGCTGTGGAAGCCCGTATCCCCGCTGAACACAGCGCAGGGATTTCCGTCCGCGCCAGCGAACGCGGCGGCAATCTCGTCCACGTCGAACGAGACAAGCGTCCTGCCCCGCACGAAGTCTTGCACGGCGGAGAGAGAGCGCGCCGCCCCCGCAACAAGCGGCGCGGTACACAGCGCGTCGCGGGCTTCCTGCGTGAGCGCGGCGGGGTCTCCCATACCGATGCCAACAAGCGTGCAGACTCTCATGCCTTCCCCAAAAAGTCCGAGAGCGCGGAGAAGAGGTCGTGCCCGTGCAAGGCGGCAAGCAGGTCGTCCGGCGAGCGGAACAGCGTTCCGTCCTGCGCGACGGGTTCGGCGGGAGGCCTGAGCGCGAAGATGTCCATGCCGAGTTCCTGCGCCGCGGCGATTTTCTGCGCGAAGCCGCCCGCCTCCCCGCTTTCCTTGGTCACGAGGATGCGGCAGTCGTACTCGGCAAAGAGCGATTTGTTCAGGGACGTGCTGCACGCGCCGTGCAGGGCAATGACGTGCGTCGGGTCGATTCCCGCGGCGCGACAGGCTTCGAGCGATTCGACAGAGGGAAGCACACGCACGAACAGGCGTTCCCGCCAGCCGGGAAGCGCGGTAAAGGAGGCAAGACTGCGGCTTCCCGTGGCGACGAAAACGTTGCCCGTCGTCCCGGCGAGCGCGGCAACAAGCGCGGGAAGGTCGTCGAATTCACGCAAGCGCCCTGCGGCGACGGCCTGCGGCGCACGTGCGAGACGGAAATACGGCACGGCAGCGCGATGACTTGCCGCGCGGAGATGCGCCGACACTTCGGCAGCATAGGGATGTGTCGCGTCCACAAGCGCGTCAAATGGCGGAACCAGCGCGGCAATTGCCTCTGCGTCAAGCCGCCCGCACAAAATACGCACGTTTTCCGTCCTGTCGGCGACGGCCTGCCGCAGTATATCCGCGCCATACTCGGTCGCCACGCTCACGGTGACGGTATGACCGGCGGCAAGGGCCTGCTGCACGAGGGCAGTCCCTTCGGTCGTGCCGGCGAACACGAGCAGATTCATAGCAGATACCCCCGAGGCGTGACGAGTTTTTTTATCCCGCCGATTTCCACAACGCGGGTCGTGCCGTTCCCCACGAACGCGGTACACGACATATCGAGCGCGGCAACCGCGAGGTCTGCGAGCGTGCACACGTGGCTCTCCTCCCCTGCCCTGCCGATGTTGCGCGCCCATCCGCACGGCGTAGATGGCGCGAGCGTCTCAAGCAGGACAGCGCAGGCATCCCGCAGCGAATCGGGGCGATGCGCACTGCGCGGATTGTACAGCGCGATGCAGAAGTCGCCCGCAGCGGCCGCGCGCAATCGCCGCTCAATCGTCTCCTGCGGCGTAAGCCGGTCGCTCAAGGAGATGACGCAGAAATCGTGCGCAAGCGGCGCACCGAGCAGCGCCGCGCCGCCCAGCGCCGCCGTCACGCCCGCAATCACCTCGATAGGCACGGAGGAAAAATCATCATGCGGAGCGGCAATCTCATAGACAAGACTCGCCATGCCGTACACGCCCGCGTCGCCGCTGCACACGAGCGCGACCGACGTGCCGTCCGCCGCCATACGCAGCGCGTGTTCGCACCGCTCGCGTTCCTGCATCATGCCGGTGGCATACACCTGCTTTCCGGGAAACAGCGGGGCGACCAAATCCGTGTACGCCGCGTAGCCCGCAATCACGTCCGCGCGGGAAAGCGCGGTATACGCCGCTCGCGTCATGCCGTCGCGTCCTCCGCCGCCGATACCGATGATACAAAGTCCTGCCATACGCGCATTGTATCACGAGCGCACGGCAACCGCAACCGTCATGCCGTCCCGCGCCGTCTTGCGCACCAAAAGCCAGTCTGCCGTCGTACCTCCCGCGAGCGCCGCCGCGCGTTCGCACACGCAGCCCGTTCCCGTCGCCGACCGCACGAAGTCTGACGCAGAGAAATTGCCCGGAACGCCGTTCAGCTCAGCCGCCGAAAACGTAACGAACGGAACGCCGAGCGAAGACGCGAAATCAACAATCGCCCGCTCGCTCTTTTTCACGTCGATACTCGCCACCACCCCCACTAACGCGATGCTCAGCTCATGCTCCGCAAAGACCGAGCGCACGAACGCGGCAAGCGACACGCTGTCCGTGCCTTTCTTGCAACCGATGCCCACGGAAAGCACCGGTTTGCCCGCGAGCACCGCCGCGCTGACGCGCTTCGCCGCCGCCATATCGGGAAGCGCAAAGCCATGCCCTTGCGCCCACACGTCAACCGCCCATGCGCCGCGACCGTCGGTCGCCGTCGTCACCACGGGAAGCGCGCCCACCGCCTGCGCAAGCGTCTGCGCCGCCTCGTTCGCCCCGCCCAGATGCCCGCCGGCCAGCGGAATGACGAAGCGACGCCCCTCGTCCATGCAGAGCACGGCAGGGTCATGCGCCTTATCATGCAGAAACGGCGCGATGCCCCGCACCGCAATCCCGACCGCGCCCACAAATACGATGAGCGTCCGCGTCCCGCGCCGCGCGGCGGCAAACTGCTCCGCGCAGACATCAGCAAGCGACGGATGCCCCTCGCCGAAACAATGCACGGTGACGAAGCGGGTTTCCGCGCTGTCATCGCACCGCGCAATAATATCTTCAATAAGATGTGCGCCCCGCTCAGTAAAGCATACGAATGCCGCGCGCGCAAAACCGAGCCTAATGCGCGCCGAACGGAACGCGGTGGAAAAATGCTTATCGTATAATTTGCTCAGTTCGTAGCGGTCGCCCAGCACGTCGCCTACGAGGATGAGCGCGGTCTTCGTAATGCCCGCGTCCGCTGTCCGCGCCGCGATGTCGCCCAACGTGCCGCGCACGATGATTTCGTCCTGCCAGCTCGCCTTGTAGACCACGGCGCACGGCGTTTGTTCCGTGTACGCGCCGCCCGCCAACAGCTCGCGCACAAGAGGCGCAATCATGCCCGCAGAGAGGAACAGCACCATCGTCGCGCCGTGAGCGCTGAGCGCACGAATCGACTCGCGCCCGGGAACGGGCGTTCTGCCCGCCATGCGGCTGACAATCACCGTCTGGCTCACCCCCGGCACGGTCAGCTCCTTTTTGAGCGCGGCGGCGGCGGCAAACAGCGACGACACGCCCGGCACGACCTCATAGCCGATGCCCGCCGCGTCGAGCCGCTCCATCTGCTCGCGGATTGCACCGAACAGCGCGGGGTCACCCGTATGCAGCCGCACGCAGGTCTTTCCCTCCCGCGCGGCGCGTTGCAGCAGCGCGTCCGTCTCCGCAAGCGTGAGCCTCGCGCTGTCGTGGATTTCGCAGGTCGGCTTGCAGCACGAGAGCAGCTCGCCGTTCACGAGGCTTCCCGCCCACACGACCATGTCCGCCCGCTCCAGCAGCCGCATACCGCGCACCGTAATCAAGTCCGCCGCGCCGCTTCCCGCGCCCACAAAGTATATCACCGCTTCCCGCCCACGATGACGACCGAAAGATAGGCATCGGCGAACACCTCGTCGCCCGCAGAGCGCAAGTCCTCGCCGCTTATCACGCGCTGCCCCGCAAGCGAGGCGCGCTGTACGAGCACCGTGTCCGCGAGCAGACCGCATCCGTCAATCAGCTCCAGAATGTCACGCAGATGCCGCGCCGCTTTCATCAAGATTTTCGTGCCGTCCGCGCGCAGAGCAGGTTCGAGTTTCCCTGCCACAAAGTATGCGTCCGCCGGAATAATCGCCGCGCCCTCGTCGCGCGCGCACAAACTGACGGCGGCGGTACAGGCGGCGGCGGAAAAAGCATGCACGCCCGCCACAAAGCGCGTCTCAAATCCTGCCGCCCGCACTCGTTCTGCAATGTGCGCCGCCGTCGCATAGAGCGACACGTCGCCGAGCGAGACAAACGCGACGCTGCGCCCCTGCCGCAGGAATTCGGCGCACCGCGCGGCAATCTGCTCGTATACGGCGCGTGCCTGCTCACGCTTTCGTGTCATCGGCACGGGGAAAAAGAGCGTCTCCTTGCCGCGCAGGCTGACCGCGCCGCGCACCGCGTCGTAGGCAAGATGCCGCGCGCCGCCACCGGTTTCCGTCTCGGGAAAACACAGCACATCGCATCCGCCCAGAATTCGCACCGCCCGCACGGTCAGCAGCTCCGGGTCGCCCGGTCCCACGCCGACCGCATAAAAAATCGCGTCGCTCATGCCGACAGTATACCACAAAAATCCTGTTTCTGATATATTCGTGTCATGACGACAGGACTGGAATACGTGCCGCTTACCGAACGAATCGGTTGCGTGGCGGGCGCGACGAACATCGGTGTAATAACCGAGCCACGGAACGGACGGACGCGGCTGTGGCTGGTAGACACGCCCAACACGCTCGCGCTCACCAAAAGCCTGTGGAGCGTGCTCCAAGCCCGCTTCCCCAGCCCGGAACTTGTCGCTATCATCAACACGCACTCGCACGCCGACCACTGCGGCGGCAACGGTTATCTGCGAGAGATGACGGGCTGCACGGTCTGGGCGACCAAGGGCGAGAGCGTGCTCATGGAACTGCCCCTCTTGCAGACTGCCCTCGTCTACGGCGGCTCGCCCATCAAGGACATCGAATCGAAATACCTCAAGGCAGACCCGTGCACGGTTGACCGCGTTCTGTGCGACGGCGAGACCATCACGCTTGCGGAGGAACTGACCGCCGAGCCGATTTCCCTCCCCGGCCACTACATCGACATGGCGGCAGTGCGCGTGACGGACGGCGACCGCGCCGTCTGCTTCCTCGCGGACGGCATCTCCGGGCGCAACGTAATAAAACGCTATTGGATTCAGTACCTGTTTGACGAACGCGCGTTCAAGTCGTCGCTTTTAAAAATCAAGGACATCAAGGCGGATTGCTACGTGCCCGGTCACGGCGACATGGTGACGGACATCGAAGGCCTCGTCGAACTGAACCTGCTCGCCGTGCTGGAGACCGAAGCGATGATTGAGGACGCGCTGGCAGAGCCGCTCACCTTTGAGGAAATCCTCAAGGTCGTGGCAGACCGCAACCAGATTCCGCTCAAAGTGAGCCAGTTTGAGCTGATTGGCAGCACCGTGCGCTCCTACCTCTCCAGCCTTCATGCCGAGGGGAGAATCGCCTACGAAATCACCGACAACCGGATGCTCTGGAAAAAAGTCACTCCCACTCCGTGAGAATGCGCACGCCGCTTGACGTGCCAAGCCGCGTCGCCCCGGCAGCAATCATCTCACGTGCCGCCTGTGCCGTGCGGATGCCGCCGCTCGCCTTCACGCCCATGACCGCGCCAACGGTCTCTCGCATCAGCGTGACGGCATGGACAGTCGCGCCATTGGGAAGCGCGTTCCCGTCCTTGTCTTTAGGCGTGGCGAACCCCGTACTCGTTTTGACGAAATCCGCTCCCGCGCACTGAGCGCACTGGCACGCCCGCACAATCTCATCGTCAGTCAGGTAGCACGTCTCCACAATCACTTTTACAAGCGCGTGCCGTTCCCCGCTGCGCGTGGCACGGACAACCGCCGCAATATCCGCACCCACTGCATCCCAGCGGTGCTCCTTTGCCGCGCCGATGTCGATGACCATATCGATTTCCGTCGCGCCGTTCTTGCACGCGAGCGCAGCCTGCGCCGCCTTGTCCTCCGGAGCGTCCGCACCGAGCGGGAAACCGACCACCGTGCAGACCGCGACACTTGTCCCCGCAAGCAGCCGCGCAGCAAGCGGCACGTGCACGGGATTCACGCAGACGGACGCAAAGCCGTACTGCCGCGCCTCGGCGCAGAGCGTCTCGATGTCGCCACGCGTCGCCGTCGCGGCAAGGTTGGTGTGGTCAATCAGTGTTGCAAGCGAATTCCTGTCCATGCGCTGATTCTCCCGCAATGCGTTTTTTCTGTCAAGCGCGGCAAACGGGCAGAAACGATGCCATCAAGCACTCCGGCGTAGAAAGCACGTGCAATACCAGTTAGCCCAGTCTAATAACTGCTTGAGTGGCGGAAAACCACTTGCATTCCTGCACGTTGTGTGGTATTTTAGAGCATAAGACTATTACAGAGAGGTACAACTATGGCTTACAGAATCGATGCGGGCGCGTGCGTAAACTGCGGAACGTGCGAGCCTGATTGCCCCGTGAGCGCAATCAGCGAGAATGACGGGCATCGCCAGATTGACGAGAGCGCGTGCGTAAGTTGCGGCACCTGCGCGTCAGTCTGCCCCGCTTCAGCTATTGCAGAGGCATAAACACAGGAAGGCTTCCGACAACGACGGAAGCCTTTTTTATTGCAGCGGGTCGTCGTCCGATTCGCCTTGACCCGCTTTCTTTTTTTCGATACGATTTTCACCATGATACAGACTATTGCTCGTGGCTACAGAGCGTTGTTCGGAGCGACGGTAAAAGTGATTCTATTGCTCGCTGCCTGCACGGCACTCGGTGCGGCTATCGTATATCCGCTGTGGTATTTCGCGACGTCCGCTCCGTCCGCCTACACGGTCACGATGTCGATAATCATTGCGCTCGCGCTCCTGCTCGTCGTCATACGGCGGGTGCGCGCGGCGGGAATTATAGCAGTGCTCCGTGCATTCCTGCGCGTTGCCGTGGTCGTGGCGGGTATTGCCGCCTGCGTCGCGCCCGTACTATATGGAAAGCGGCTGCTCGCTATTCCCGTCATCGTCGCGACAATCTTCCTGTACGGGGTGATTTCCTTTGGGCGTGACCGACACTAAGCCGAAACGGGCGCGGCGGTTCGGCCTCCTCCTCAGCTTTCTTTTTCTTCCTATTTCTTCATATACGCAAGAAGCGAACGCTCCTGTTCCCGTTGTCCGAGAGCTGTTGCCCGAAATCACAACCTTGCGCGCACGTGTTCCCGTGGAGGACGGCGGCGGGAAACGGACGGAACTGAATTATACGCTCTCGGCGTACAATCAGGACGTGCAGGAAGCGTACCGTGCGGTGGCACAGGGGAAACCCATCACCGTGCAATTCTACCGCTACACCGCGCAAAAAGACGACTCCATCCTCACGCTTGCGGCGCGGTTTTCCATTCCGCAGGAGACGCTCGCCACTGCCAACGCATGGGAAAGCGCGGACATTGACATCACCGGGCGAGAAATGATTGTGCCGGCCGCACCCGGTCTGTTCGTGGCGAAAAAGCCGTCCTCCTCACTGGAAATCCTCGTGGCGCAGGAAAATGCCGCATTGCTCACGGATGCCTCGCTCACGGCATATACCTTCGGCGGACGGGAATTCGTGTTCGTGCCCGGGGCGCACATCTCTGCCACGGCGCGCGCGTTCTTTTTGGACACGGCAATGCGCATCCCGCTCAAGAACTATGTCGTGACATCAAACTTCGGCTACCGCGTCAGTCCCATCTCGGGTACCTGGAAGAACCACGCGGGCGTAGACCTTGCCGCCCCCGCAGGAACGCCCGTCCACGCCTGCAAACGTGGCACGGTGGCGCACGTGTTCAAAAACGACAAAACATTCGGCAACTACATCATCCTCCAGCACGCGAACAACATGACGAGCGTGTACGCGCACCTTTCGACGATAGACGTGCGGCAGGGGCAGGAGGTTTCCACGGGCACGCAAATCGGCACGGTGGGTACGACCGGCGCATCAACCGGCCCGCATCTGCACTTTGAAGTGCGGCAGAACGGCAGACCGACCAACCCGCTCAAACAGTAAACGCGGAAAACCGACGCGCAAAAAGCGCAGAAATTTTCGTAATCCCGCACCCGCTCGCTATACAGAGCGTTTTCAATGCGCTATACTGAAAACGGTAGCATCAAATGGTCACCGCGCGGAATGTATTTTACACAACTGTTTTTTCATTCTTGCTGGCAAGCGCAACAGCAGGCGCGGAATCGTTCCGCGTGCGCGCCACCATCCCCCTCGCGCTGGACGACATCACGAGCGAGGCACAGGCGACGGCGACCATGAACGACGCGCTGCTCATCACGCTTCCCGCCGACATGACCTACGTGGGCGGCGTGGAGCTGAAATTCAAAATTCCCGAAATCGTCGCGGCATGGCGCGACACCATTGCCTACTCGCTGTATGCCGACGTGCGCCCGCGCCCCTCGGCACAGACGGTCGATTACGAGGGCACGCGCATCTCGGTCAACACGTTCCCCGGCAAACTCTCGCACATCGTCTACATCCCGCTCTCAGAAAACAGCCCCATCAAGCACAGCCCCTACCATGAGATAATCGCCGTCATACCAAACGTTGCGGACGGCACGGTGTTCTTCCGTATGCAGCTGGCGATGAAAGGCGTTCCCGACGAATTCGAGCAGGCGGTATTCGACGTAACGGCAAAGCCGGTCCTGCTCAACAAAGGCAAGTTGCGGCTACGCATCGTCGAGCCGAACGACAGCCACAACCCCTATGACATCACGGTGGACGAAAAGCCCGTCACGCTCGGAGATGACGGCACGGTCGCCACAAAGGGCGGCGAACTGCTTGGAACAGGAGAGCACCGACTTTCGATTACAAGCGACGACTACCGCAACGAAGTGCGCACGTTCAGGATTGAACAGGCAAAGACGACCGAGCTCACCGTGGCCATGCGGGGTATCGAGCCGCTTGTCAGAATCGTCAGTCCGAACGACGCGCGGGTATTCATGGACGGCAAGCCGCTCACGAACACAAAGGAGCCGTTTCCCGTCACTCCAGGCGACCACACTATCCGTTTTGACTTTGGCGACTACGAGGTGGTGCGCACGGTCAACGCGGTAAACGGACGGTCATACACCGTGCAGCTTTCGGTGGACGCGGCAATCATTGAAGATGACGAGTCGTAACAGGCTGCGAGAAATTCCGCAAAAGCGTTAAAGATTTTTTGGACGCGGGTCGATACTATAATAGCAGGGCGCAATTGTTCCCTCCCACCCATTGTTGCCCTGCTGCCTGATGGGCATAGGCCGGCGCAAGCCGGTCTTTTTTTGCGCCCGCATCCCAAAACCGTGCGCATTGACAACCGACTGCGAACACTCTACAATAAAAGCATGACAAAAATCAAAGCGTCCACGCTCGTGCTTGTGTTCAGTCTCTTTTTTGGCGCGGCACTGCTCGGCGCGGCACTCGGCATGGGACTTGCGCAGACGAAATTCATCCGCGACAACGAACAGTTTACCGAATTCTACACTGCCCTTCCCACCAAACTACTGGACATCAACGGTGAGCTTATCACCGAGTTTGCGGGTGAGGAACGGCGCGAAATCATCAGCATACAGCAGCTTCCGCAGCACATGATTGACGCGCTCATCTCGCGCGAAGACCGCCTGTTCTATCAGCACCACGGATTCACGGTCAAAGCGATTATACGCGCGATTGTGGGCAAACTCACGCACCGCTCGCTCGGCGGCGGGTCAACGCTCACTCAGCAGATTGCGGGCACGCTCTACTGCGACCGCAAGGACATGTCGTTCCAGCGCAAAATAAAAGAGTTGTGGTGGGCTATCCAGATGGAGCGGCGCTACACGAAGGACGAAATCCTTGAGCTGTACCTGAACAGAATCTACTTCGGCGGCGGCACCTACGGGGTGAGCGCGGCAAGCAAATACTACTTCGGGCACGGCGCGGAGGAGCTTACGCCGGCGGAGGCCGCCATCCTGGTCATCCAGCTGTCCAACCCCACCTACTACAACCCCTTCGACAACCCCAACCGCGCCATGGACCGGCAGGAGGACGTGCTGCGCACGATGGTCGCCGCGGGCTACATCACGCAGGAGGAGGCGGACGACTCGTTCAACGAATACTGGGGGGCGTTCGATTATACGCGCACCAGTTCCACGTCGGTCTTCAACCGCAACGACAAGGCCCCCTGGTTCAGCGAGTACGTGCGCCGCGAGCTGAGCGATATGCTGTACGGCACGGACGACATCTACTCAAGCGGCTTTACGGTGAACACCACGCTCGACCTACGGCAGCAGCAGGCGGCGCAGGAGACGATGGACTACTACATCGCGTGGGCAAACCGGCAGTACCAGGCTTCCACAAGCGCACGCCGCTCCGTCGCCGCGCGGGTCTACACGCCGCTTTCCGAACTGATTGCGCTCACCTTCAACCTGGGCAGCATCAAGGTGACCGAGCAACGCAACGAAGCGATTTCGCGCGCCACCTACACAAACACGATAAACCCGATTATCGACGTCGCCTCTCTCATGTTCGGACTCGACCGGCTCAAGCTGACCGTCGTGAACCGCGCCACGTCGCTCGCCAAGCAGAACGTGGGCAAGACGACGATTGAGGGCACGATGATTGCCTTGCAGAACGAGACGGGGTACGTCACCGCGCTCGTGGGCGGCAGCAAATACGACAACGAAAACCAGTTTATCCGCGCGGTGCAGGCGCGCGTGCAACCCGGCTCGTCATTCAAGCCACTGTACTACAGCGCGGCCATCGAAAGCCGCACGTTCACCGAGACCACCGCCATCTCCGACACCCCCGTCGTGTTCTATACGGCGGAGGGGCGGCCTTACATCGTGCAGAATTTCAAGGGCGAGTACGAGGGCGACGTGCAGCTGTGGTACGCGCTCTGCCGCTCCATGAACATCCCCTCGCTCAAAGTGCTCGACGGCATCGGCTTTGACCTTGCCATCAATCAGGCGGTGTCGCTGCTCGGCATCTCAGAACGAGAGCTTCCCTCGCGCGGCTTCGTGCCCGGCTACCCGATTGGGCTTGGTGTCTGCTCCGTGCGCCCGATTGAGATTGCGCGCGCCTACGCCATCTTCGCGAGCGGCGGCAAGGAAATCACCCCGATTGCCATCCGCAGCGTGGAGGACAAGAACGGCAACGTGTTCCTCAACCCCGAGAAAGATTTGCGCGAGGCGCAGACGGCACGGAGCGCAAGCATTCAGGTGATTACGCCGCAGACGGCGTTCATTATGACCGACCTCTTGCAGAACACGGTCTTCAACGGCGGCACGCTCGCCGCGCCCTCCGACTGGGGACGCAAATTCCGCTTTACGGACGAAGACGGCAAGCGGTTCACGATGCCCGCCGGCGGCAAGACCGGCACGACGCAGAACTGGGCGGACGCATGGGCAGTCGGGTTCACCCCCTACCTCACGTCGGCGTTCTGGTTCGGGTTCGACAAGCCGGGGCAGTCGCTCGGCCTGAGCCTGACCGGCTCAACGCTGGCAGGATTCGCCTGGGCGGACTTCATGCAGAAAGCAAACGAAGGACTGCCCTACAAGACGTTTGACCGTCCGGCAACGGGGCTGATACAGGCGACCGTCTGCTCGGTCAGCGGCGGCGTACTCACGGCAGACTGCGGCGACAACCGGGTGACCGCATGGTATCTTGAGGGAACGCAACCGACCGAAGTCTGCACGGTGCATACCAACTTCACGAGCCTGCGCACCCTCGCCATCCAACGCCTGAAGCGCGAACTGTACAAGGCGGGATTCGGCAGCGACCTGCTGATACGCGACAACGAACCCTTGCGCTACAATCTGCATGACACTGAGAACGGCAAAGGGAATGGCACGAACAGCCCCGCCCCGCCGCTCAGCGAGGACGGCTCCGCTCCTGACTACAATTTCCTGCTCGACTGACTACACGAGCACCACGCGCACGAATTTCTTTTTTCCCGCGCGCAGCACGAACTCGCCGCCGTCGTCCGCGTCGGAAAGCGTGAGCGCCGCCTTCACGTCCTCGACGACCGTGCCGTTGACCGAAAGTCCCCTGCCCTGTATCAGGCGGCGGATGTCGCTCTTCGAGCCGCCGAGCCGCGCTTCCGCACACAAGTCGATGACCCCGATGCCCGCCGCGACCCTCGCTTTCTCCACCTCAACGGTGGGCATCTGACTCTTGTCGCCGCCGCCGCCGAACGCCGCCCGCGCTCCGGAAAGCGCGCCGTCCGCCTCGTCCCTGCCGT
>JAFLSP010000220.1 GCA_022510885.1 Treponema sp.
GGGAAAGGTCTTTCGCGATGTTCCTGAGGATGCGCTTCTTGTCCGCCTCCGGGTCGCTGCTCCCGAACAGGCTGAGGATTTTGTCCCAGAATGAGCCAGTGGATGCCTTACTGCTGTTTTTCGTTGCCATATTGCTATAATACAAAATATCGCCGGTCTTTGCAAGGAATTGCGGCAACAAGAGAAATAGTATATAATACGGAACATAACCGTTTCGGAGACATGCGGAGGATTTTCAGATGAAAAAGATACTGATTGCGGCGGGCGCGCTTTTTGCCGCAGGCTCGCTGTTTGCGTATAATCCGCCGTCGGGCGGGCAGAACGTATTGCGGCTGTCCTCGCCGTTCGCGCTGACGGGTGCGAATTCCACGGCGGGCGGCGCGCTGCATGAGGTGATTCCGTCGTCGGTGCTGATAAATCCTGCGCTTTCTGCGGCGGAGCAGCGCATCTCCTTTGACGCGGGCTTTACCTTTTTGACGGACAAAAACAAATACCTTGACGGCAGCGGCATGGCGTTCCAGCTGGGGGCGACGCTGCCGACGCGCTGGTGCGTCCCGACGGTTCTGGTGCAGGGCGTGTTCGCGTCGCTGGTTGATATGCACCTGGAGGACAGCATCCTCGGCACGGCGAGCGTGTCGAAGGACATCACCGACAAGGTGTCGGTCGGCATCGGCGTGACGGGCGGCCTGTTTTGGAACGACGCGGACTCCGACTGGACGCTCTATGCGAACGCGGGCGCGGTCTACAATCACGGCGAGCTGGCGTTCATGCGGGACGTGCGCGTTGCCATTACGGTCATGAACCTGGGAAAGATGCACTCATCGGACGTGGCGGTCTTGGGCATAAAAGGCTCGGCTGCCGATGACTGGCCGGAATTTGTCACGCCGCGCCTGGGCGTTGCGGCCTCCTTCGTGGACACGGGCGACTTTCGGCTCGGCGGCTCGGTGGACGTTGCCGCCCCGGGGCTGTACAAGGATTTCGTGGTCGATTTGGGCGTTGCCCTTGAGTACAGCGGGCTGAAGCCCGTCACGTTCAAGTTTACTTCCGCGTGGGAATTCGACGTGCAGGAATTCAGAAACGACCGCACGAACATCGTGCCGGGCGTGGGGCTGAGCGTCAAATTCAACCTCAACGCGGCCAAGAGCAAGGCGATGGAGAGCCATGGCTGGGCAGAGAGCGAGCTTATGGTCGGCGGTGCCTGGCGCAACCTGTACAAGGACATAAACGCATTTTCCGCCGGCGCCGTGTTCAAGCTGGGGCAGAATGACATCATACCGCCAACGATTACGCTGTGGGGGAACGAGGACTGATGAAAAAGATGCTTTTTGGTGCCGCCTGCGCGGCGGTGCTTTCTGCTTCCGTTTTTGCGGAGAAAGGTCCGGTATACATCTCGCCGAACAATGACGGCGTGCAGGACGCGCTCGAAGTGCCGATGAAAATCAGGGACAACCGCTATGTGGTCGAGTGGACTTTTGTCGTCACCGACGAGAACGGGAACGTGGTGCGTACCATCGGCAACAAGGAGAAGCACGAGGACAAGGTGACGTTCAAGAACTTTTTCCGGTCGCTGGTTTCGTCCAAGAAGAACGTGGACATTCCGCCCTCGGTCGTGTGGAACGGCATCATGGACAACGGACAGGTCGCCCCCGACGGAACGTATTACTACACCGTCAGCGCGACCGACGACAGCGGAAACAGCGCGCGCACGTCGCCGCTGGTCGTCATCGTGGACAACACGCCGCCGGAAGTCATCCTCACGCCGCTTGCGGACAGCGAAAAAATCTTTGGCGAGGGCGCGCGGGCAACAGTCCGGGTGCAGCAGACCGGCTCGGAGGAGGACTTGTGGACGGGCGTGCTCACGAACAATGCGGGTACGGTCGTGCGCACGTTCACCTGGAAAAACAGCGCGCCGCGTCCTTTTGAGTGGGGCGGCACGGACGACAAGGGCGCGCCGCTTCCCGACGGCGTGTATACCTATCGCATCAGCGCGACCGACCGCGCTGGCAACGTCTCCGCTCCTGCCTCGCTCACCAACCTGGTCTATACCGCGGAAAAGCCGGTGCTCGGCATAGCCATCAACGGCAGCCGCTACTTTTCTCCGACGGGGAACGCGAGCAAGTCCGTGCAGTTTGACGTGAGCGTCCCGATTCCTCATGCGGCGAGCGGCAACCGGCTGACCGGCTGGGCGGTCACGGTCATCGACGCGGACGGCAGGGAATGCTGGAAGCAGACGGGTACGGAAAACCCGCCGTCATCGTTCTCCTTTGACGGCAAGGACGCGGACGGCAGGCTGCTTGCCGACGGCTCGTATCAGGCGCGCGTGACGGCGAAATACCTGAACGGC
>JAFLSP010000221.1 GCA_022510885.1 Treponema sp.
ATGACAACGGCGTCATACGCAAGGCTTGGGTGCGCCCGCAGGGGCAGGCCGGGGTTTGTGTATGGCGCTTTTTTTGTGCATATCTTGGCCAAGTAAGGAGTGAATATGGCTATCAAATCTTTTAACGTGAAGAACGCGTACTGCAAGCGCGTTTGGGATGACTTGCAGGCGCGCTACGCCGACCAGGAGCATTTTTTGCAGGCGGCGGGTCTTGTCCTTGAGACGCTCTCGCCGGTGGTGGACACCATGCCGGAGCTTGAGACGACGGCGGTGCTGGAGCGTTTTGTGGAGCCGGAGCGCATCGTCATGTTCCGCGTGCCCTGGACGGACGACAAGGGCAAGGCGCACGTGAACCGCGGCTTCCGCGTGCAGTTCAGCAGCGCGATTGGCCCGTACAAGGGCGGCCTGCGCTTCTCTCCCGAGGTGGGGCTTGACGTGCTGAAATTCCTCGGCTTTGAGCAGGTGCTCAAGAACAGCCTGACCACGCTGCCGATGGGCGGCGGCAAGGGCGGCAGCGACTTTGACCCGCACGGCAAGAGCGACGGCGAGGTGATGCGCTTCTGCCAGTCTTTCATGACGGAACTGTACCGCCACATCGGGCCGGACACGGACGTTCCTGCGGGCGACAAGGGCGTGGGCGGACGCGAGGTCGCCTGGATGTTCGGTCAGTACAAGAGAATCGTCAACAACTTTACGGGCGTGCTGACGGGCAAGGGGCTTGACTTCGGCGGCTCGCTCATCCGCCCGGAGGCGACGGGCTACGGCCTCATCTACTTTGCCGAGTGCATGCTCAAGGCGGCGGGGACGGACTTCAAGGGCAAGACGGCGATTATCTCCGGCGACGGCAACGTGGCGCAGTACGCCTGCGAGAAAATCAACGAGCTGGGCGGCAAGGTCATCACGCTCTCCGACTCAAGCGGCTACATCCTTGACGAGGACGGCATCGACGCGGAGAAGCTCGCGTTCGTCATGGAGTTCCGCGCGGCGCACAAGAAAATCGACGAGTACGTCAAGAAGTATCCCAAGGCAAAGTTCTTCAAGGGCGAGAAGCCCTGGGGCGTGAAGGCGGACTTGGCGTTCCCCTGCGCGACGCAGGACGAAATCTACATCGACGACGCGAAGAAACTGGTGGCGAACGGCGTGAAGCTGGTTGCCGAGGGCGCGAATATGCCCACGCGCGCGGACGCGATTGCCGAGCTGCAGAAGGCGGGCGTGCTGTTCGGGCCGGGCAAGGCGGCGAACGCGGGCGGCGTGGCGGTCTCCGGCCTTGAGATGAGCCAGAACAGCGAGCGGCTTTCCTGGACGCGCGAGGAGGTGGACGCGAAGCTCAAGCAGATTATGACGAGCATTCACGACAACGCCTACGCGACTGCCGAGAAGTACGCGACCAAGGCGGACTACGTTTCCGGCGCGAACATCTTCGGCTTCCTCAAGGTTGCCCGCGCGATGATGGCGCAAGGACTGGTGTAACATATTCTCTCGCGGCGGTCGCATCGTCCTCCGCCGCGAGACTTCCCCCTTTCTTCTTTTTCTATTATACTTTTCCCTATGAAAGAACTTGCACTCAAATATGGCTGTAACCCGAACCAAAAACCGGCGCGGGTGTATGTGGAAGCGGGCGACCTGCCTGTTTCGGTGGTGAACGGAACGCCCGGATACATCAACCTGCTGGACGCGCTCAACGGCTGGCAGCTGGTGAAGGAACTGAAGGCGGCGACGGGGCTTCCTGCGGCGACGAGCTTCAAGCACGTGTCCCCGGCGGGCGCGGCGGTCGGGCTGCCGCTTTCCGACACGCTCAAGAAGGTATATTTTGTGGACGAGTCCGCGGCGCTTACGCCGCTTGCCTGTGCCTACGCGCGCGCGCGGGGGGCCGACCGCATGTCGAGCTTTGGGGATTTTATCGCGCTGTCCGACCCCTGCGACAGGGCGACGGCGCAGCTGATTGCGAAAGAGGTGTCCGACGGCATCATCGCGCCGGGCTACGACGACGACGCGCTCGCGCTGCTCAAGGCGAAGAAAAAGGGCGCGTACTGTATCCTCCGCATCGACCCGGATTTCGTGCCGCCCGCCACGGAGGTCAAGCAGGTGTTCGGCATCACCTTTGAGCAGGGGCACAACTTCCTCGCGCTGGACGAATCGACTTTGGCGAACGTGGTGACGGAGAAAAAGACGCTCACCGCGGAGGAGAAGCGCGACCTGCTCGTCGCGCAAATCGTGCTCAAATACACGCAGTCCAACTCCGTGTGCTACGTGAAGGACGGGCAGGCAATCGGCATTGGGGCGGGGCAGCAGAGCCGCATCCACTGCACGCGCCTTGCGGGGCAGAAGGC
>JAFLSP010000222.1 GCA_022510885.1 Treponema sp.
TCATCGCACACCTCGCCATTCCAGTAAACCGCATTTGCGTGTTTTTTTCAATAGAGGATAAACGTATACTTACAAAGAGCAGGTGGTATTGGCAATGCGACAAACATTGCAAGACTCTCTTTCTACGAACTTATACGC
This sequence comes from Treponema sp., assembly GCA_022510885.1. Lineage (GTDB taxonomy): Bacteria > Spirochaetota > Spirochaetia > Treponematales > Treponemataceae > Treponema_D. Next base: position 139 of record JAFLSP010000222.1, read on the forward strand.
CAAGAACAGACGCTCCGCCTTTGCCTCGTTCTCCGTTCCTTACCGCATACAAAATCCCTTGCCCGCAATACATGAAATCCGCTCATTGTTGCAAACAAAACTTATCATTGCAATAAACAAAATCTATCATTGCCGCAAACAAAAGTCATCATTGCAATGAACAAAATCAATCATTGCTGCAAACAAAACTCATCATTGCAATGAATAAAACTTATCATTGCCACAAACAAAATCTATCATTGCAATGAACAAAAGTCATCGCCGCCAATGCAAAAAAAAACGTCCGGCACTGGTGTGTGACGGACGTTTTCCTGCGTCAGGCAGGGCTACGCGACGATGAGCGGAGTCTCATGCAGGAAGGAGAGCGCGTCCTTGCGCTGCAACTTGCCTGTGGTGAGCTGCGTCACAATCCGTATGCGGTAGCTGCCCTCGGACAGTTCCTGCGGCACGACGCAGGCGATGCGGCTCGCCGTGTTCGTGCCGAGCTTCTGCGCGGAGAGGCGCACGTCCTTCCCGCTGTCCTCGGTGTGCTCGAAGTGCAGGCCCACGTCCTCAGACTCGCCGCCCACGCAGATATTCGCGCCGCGGATGTCGAGGAAGCCGCCGCGCGTGAGCGTGTCGGCCTTCCCCGACTCAAGGTCGCGGATTTCCGTAATGACGGGCTTTGCCAGAGTGCCCTGCCGTATGGCGGGACGCAGCTCCGCAAGGACGGCTTTTGCTTCCGTCGTCGCATAGCTGCGCAGGTCGATGCCATGGCGCTCCGTGCTGAACGTGTCGAACTCCGACTCGAACGCGCCGGTCACCTTGGCATACGTGCGGGTGATGCCGTCGTCCACGGCGTAGCCGTCGGCAAGGCGCTTGAGCCGCGCGTTTTTGAGAAGCATGGCGATGTTGAGGAGCTGCTCCTTGGAGAGGTCTCCGTTCAGTCCGTTTGCCATGACATCGTTCACAATGTCCTCGTTGGTGCACGTGCCTCGGCAAATAATGCGCGCGAAGTAGGTGAGCCGACCGTCCGAGGACTGACGCATGCGGTTGGGATAGAGGGCAACCGGAAGGCTGCCTTGCTTATAGTCTGCACCTGACGGTGCTATCGTTGAGAATTCCATATTGATTCTCCATGCCCGACAATCCGGGCGGCTGCGGCTGGACGGCGACCGCGCAATTGCTGCTGCTACGGCGGCAGTACAGCCTGGGTTGCAAGACTCGCAGGTCACATACCGTGCTGTCTTGTTTGACATATAAATTGAAGAAAAAAACGTGACAGGTAGATTTTTTTATTTAACTTATTTCAGTATTTTTTATATTGTCCTAGTCTTTTTCTCTATCGCGATAATTCTACCACAGAACAACATATCTTGTCAAACTGCTTCGGGGGCATCCGTATTTTTATTCGCAAAGTTTTCCAACGGATACGTGCCTCCGGCGCATCGATAATACCTTCATTGATTTGCCGTTGCAAATGCCTTATACTGTAGCTCTGGAGCGTATACGATGCATACATCCGTTTCTGTGCCGTGCCGGAACACATTGCAGAAGGCGTACATCGCGCTCGCGACGCTCTCCGCGTCTGCGGGAGTCATTGTGTACGCGGCGTTCGCGCTGGGGCTGTTCTCGCGGGCGGTGCTCGTGTTCTTCGCGGTGGTCTTTGCGGCGTGCTTTGCGTGCGGGACGGCGAACGTCATCGCCTCTTTCTTCGACTTTGCGCGCGCGCCCGGCCTGTGCGCGAGGCGGCTCTTTCTCCTCAAGGCCGGCATGGCTCCGTGCCTGCTCATCTGCGGCGCGACGGAGATTGTCTTTCTGTTTGTGGTCGCGGTCACGACGAGGCTCATAGGGCTTGCGCTCTACATTCCCGTGTGCGCGGCGGTCTTTGCGCTGCTCCAGTTGCCCGGCGTGTGCTACGGCGCGCAGGTGCTGCGGCTGTTCCGCCGGCGCGGGGAGAGTCTTTCATGGGCGCTGGCGCACGGAATCGTCCTCTTGTGCTTTCCGTTTGACGTGCTGGACGCGCTGTTCCTCCGCCGGCAGTGGGAGCGGCTCGCCTTCGGGAAACCTCAATGACCGAACGGCGGCTGTATTGGCAACGCAGGTTCTCGCCGGCACTCGAAGCCACCGCACGTGGCGACCGTGCCTGCGCTCACCCCTTGAGCGACAGCAGGTGCGCCTTGCGGTCGGCGGGG
>JAFLSP010000223.1 GCA_022510885.1 Treponema sp.
CGAGGTGTGTACAATAGAACTTTCGCAAGGCGCATTGCGTGCGGCGCAAGGTGGGGAAAGAAAAAATGCCCGCCTCGTTTACAGGATGATATTCACCGTCGCGCCGCAGATGAGGGCGTATACGATGACGAACACGATGTACAGCGCAAAATGTTTTGCGCCCAGCGCGATTTTCAGCGCGCCAAGGTTCGTGATTTTTGTGGCGGGGCCGGTAATCATGAAGGCAGCCGCGCTGCCCGCGCTCATCCCGCTTGCAAGCCACTGCGCAAGCAGCGGAATCGTACCGCCGCCGCACACATACAGCGGAACGCCCACGGTCGCCGCCATCAGAAGCCCGAATCCCTCGTGCCCCTTGCCGAACAGAGATGCCATCCCCTCCGCGGGAACATAACGCTGGAACGCCGCGGAGAGCGCGATTCCGAGCAGAAACCACGGCCCGGTCGCACGGATGTTCCGCAAGATGTTTTTCAGAAAGCGCAGGACGATGTTCGGGTCGGTGTCATGATTGCCAGGCTCGTCAAAAGAAGAGAAATCAAAGTACGGACGCGCGCCTTCCTTGCAGAAGAAAATCCGCACGATAAGACCCGCCGCAATTCCGCAAGCGAAGCACGAGACAATCCGTACCGCGAGCATCGCCCCGCCCAGAGCCGTGCTGTAGACAATCAGCTGGGGATTGAGCAGGATGCTGCTCATCATGAACGCGGCGAGAAAGTCGTCCTTCACGCCCTTGCGCGAGAACGCCGCGCAGACGGGAATCGTTCCGTACATACAGAGCGGAGAGGCAATTCCGAGCGCGGAGGCGAACAGAAGCCCCAGCGCGCCCGGAAGCCGCCGCCCGATTCTCTCCGCCGCCGCGTGAATCCACCCTTTGGCGAACACGCTCACGCACGAGCCGAGCACGATGCCCGCCACCCAGTAGCCGAAAATCTGGCGCAGCTGCACGTCAAAGTAGTACCAAAGATAGACCGCCTCGCGGCGGAGGAGTTCGGGCATTATTTTATCTCCACCAGGCGGTAATTGCGCTTGCCAAGCCCAATCTCTGCCGCCGCGTCCAGCGTGTGCAGACCCTGCTGACGCTCGATGCGCTGCCGCAAAGAGGCCGAGTCAGGCGCGGCGTACACCATGTCAATCGCCGCCTGGTCCGCGGCGAGCGGGTCAAGCGACGCGATGATGCCGATGTCGTGCATGTCAGGCTCCGCCGGGTTTCCGGAGCAGTCGCAGTCAACGCTCAGGCGGTTCAGCACGTTGACGAACGCGATGTTCTTTCCGCCGTCCATGTAGTCGCAGACGCCTTTTGCCGCGTCCGCCATCGCCTCCAAAAACGCGAGCTGCTCGCCGTAGAACGAGCCTTTTGTGCGAAGTCCGCCCGAGTGGATGTAGACTTTGCCCGAGCCTGCGTCGTTCGTGCCGCTTCCGAATCCGATGGAAAGGTTCTTTATCGCGCCTCCGAAGCCAGCCATGCCGTGCCCCTTGAAGTGCGATAGCACGAGGTACGAGCCGTAGTTCTTGAAGTGCGAGCCGACGTAATCTTCCTTGAGCCGCTTGCCGCCCTTCACGGGAATGGTCATCACGCCTTCCTCGTCCTGAAGGTCGAACGGCGCGATTGCCGTGTAGCCGCGGTCTTTGGCAACCTGCTTGTGCATAGCGTTGCTCGCGCGGTTTCCGCCGTAGGCCGTGTTGCACTCAACAATCGTTCCGTTAATTTTCTTAACGAGGTCTCCGATGAGCGCGGGGCGCAGGTGGTTCGACTTCTCCGACTCTCCCGTGCTGATTTTCACGCCGACCTTGCCATTAGGATTCCAGCCCATCGCCTCGTACACCTTGACCAGCGACTCCGGCGTGATGTCGCGGATAAAGTACACCACCGGCGCGTTCTGGTCGCTTGTCTGATGGGGGAGGGAAGCTGAGCTCTGCGCCACCGCTCCCGCCGCCGTGAGCGCAAAGAGCAGTCCTGCGAGCAAAGCCCGGGACACAAAAATACGCATTGATTTTCTCATGGAATATCACTCCTTAAAAATAATTTGAAAAATACTGCCTGCGATGACGCTCTCACGCCGCCTTGTTCCGCCTTGCTTTCGCAAAGACCTCAAGCAGGACATAGAGCATACTTCCTGCGGCAAGCACAATCAGTCCGAGAACAAAATCCCCCGCGCTCAGGTCGAAAAACCCTTCTCCCGCAAGCGCCGATGAGACCCCGTCCACGCACCACATCAGCGAGGCAGTCGCGAACGCGAGCGATGCCTTCCTCGCGCTTGAGCCGTCTTTTTTGACGCGCCCG
>JAFLSP010000224.1 GCA_022510885.1 Treponema sp.
GCGTTCACGGCGCGCCCGGTCACGAGCGGTTTTCCCGCGGCGAGCAGTTTCTTCCCCGCCACCTGCACGATGCCGTCCTTCGCCTCAATCGCGACCGAGAAGAACTCGTCGCCCGTAATCTCCGCTTTCTTCGCCGCGCCCTCGTCCGCGCCCTCAAGCACGACCGGCGTTCCGGGGGCCGCCCAGGAAGCGTCGAGCACCTCCACGCGGTCCCTGCCGTCCGCGTCCTTGTAGTCGCCGGCGAGCAGCATGCCCCGGCTCTCCACGCCGCGCATCGTGCGCGGGGCGAGGTTCGCCGCGATGACGACGTGCTTGCCGAGCAGCTCCTCCTCCGTCAGGTAGGCGCGCAGCCCGGACTGAATCGTGCGCGGCGTTCCCGTGCCGTCGTCCAAGGTCTCGATGTAGAGCTTGTCGCCGTCGGGGTTCGGCCTGATTGCGGTGATTTTCGCCACGCGCAGGTCTATGTTCTTGTTGAAGAAATCAATCTGCTCGCCGCCCGTGAGCGCGGGCCTCTCTTCCTTTTTCTCCTGCTTTTGCTTCGGTTTCGGCTCTTTCTTCGCTCCTGCTTTCCCGTCCTGCTTCCCGCTGAACTTCGCGCGGAATGCGTCCGCCGTCTTGTTGTCGAGCGGCGTGAAGTAGACCGCCGTCTCGCCGATTGCGTCAAGCCCCTCCATCCTGCCCAAGTCCGCCCAGGTGAGCGCGCCCGGCCTCGCCTCCACGCCCCAGCGCGCGTCATAAATCGTGTGGCCGAGGTAGCCCGCCACCACCTGCGCGTACTGCGGCAGGTAGGGCTGCATCATAATCATCAGGTCCTTGATGACGTAGGCGAGGTTGTGGAGCACGTTGTCGGCGACCGCGCGGTTCTCCTTGTAGGTCTTCCACGGCTCGGCGGCCTGGAACGCCTTGTTGCACAGGTCGCTTATCGCGAACATCTCATGGAAGGCGTCCTTCAGCTCCGCCCACTCAAGGTGCTCCGTCGCCTTCCGCTCGTGCGCGAGCACCTGCTCCCACAGCGCGTCGTCCCTCTTCCCCGCCGGGATTTTGCCGCCGTAGTTCTTGTTGATGAACAGCAGCGTGCGGTTGACGAGGTTGCCGAGGTTGCCGATGAGCTCCTTGTTGTACTTTTCCTGGAAGTCCTTCCAGGTGAACTGGTAGTCCTGGCTCTCGGGGCGGTTGTAGTAGATGTAGAAGCGCCATGCGTCGCTCCGGATGCCGCTCTCCTTCGCGTCGCTTCCGAACACGCCCACGCCCTTGCTCTTGGAGAACTTGCCGTCCTCGTAGTTGAGGAATTCCGTGGAGCTCATGTGGAAGAGCTTGGTGTAGTCGCGCCCCGTGCCTATCTCGCTGCACGGGAAGACGACCGTATGGAACGGGATGTTGTCCTTGCCGATGAACTGGAACAGCTCCACCTTGCCGCCGTCCGCCTCCGCGCTCTCGGCGGGGAGCCACCATTTCTTCCAGTCGAAGGTCGGCTTTCCCGCCGCGCGCATCTCGTCGGCGAGCTGCTTGGTGATGGACATATAGCCGATGGGCGCGTTGAACCAGACGTAGAACACCTTGTCCTCGTAGCCTTTCCTGGGGACGGGGATGCCCCACTTGAGGTCGCGCGTGATGGCGCGCTCGTTCAGCCCGTCGCGAATCCACGCCTTGGTCATCCGCACCGCGTTCGCGCTCCACCTGCCCTCCGCGCTCGCCCTCTCCATCCACTCCTCAAGCCTTTTTGCGATGGCGGGCAGGTCGATGTAGAGGTGCGTCGTCTCGCGCGCCTCGGGGGTCGCGCCGCAGGTGTGGCAGCGCGGGCTCAGGAGCTGCGCCGGGTCGAGCAGCGTGCCGCAGGAGTCGCACTGGTCGCCGCGCGCGTCTGCGGCGTGGCACTTGGGGCACTCGCCGTCAACGTAGCGGTCGGCGAGGAACATCCCGCACCTGGGGCAGAAGAGCTGCGTGGTCGTCCTCTCCGTGATGAGGCCGTTCTTGTCGAGGTCCGTGAAGATTGACTGCGTGATTTCGGCGCACTGCTCGTTCGAGGTGCGCCCGAACTTGTCGAACGCGATGCCGAACCACTCGTAGATGTCCTTGTGGATGGCGTAGTAGTGGTCGCACAGCTCGCGCGGCGACTTCCCCTCCTCCATAGCCCGCGTCTCGGTCGCCGTGCCGTACTCGTCCGTGCCGCAGACGTACATGGTCTCGTAGCCGCGCGAGCGGCAGAAGCGCGCGAACACGTCCGCCGACAGCATCTGAATGAGGTTCCCCAAATGAGGGAT
>JAFLSP010000225.1 GCA_022510885.1 Treponema sp.
CCCACGCCCGCCGCCGGTTTGCGCGAAGACGCGGGCGGTTTTGCCGCGCCTGCCGTTTGTGACGTTGCTTTTGCAGGTGTCGTCGCGCGTGCGGCCGGTTTTGCAGTCTTTTTGGCGGATGATGCCGCAGATGCCGCCGACGGCGAGGATTTTGCGGGTGCGGCGGGAACCGTCTTTGTTTTTGGCGACACAACGGGCTGCGACGATGCCGAAGCCGGTCGCTTGGACGATGATGCCGTATTTATGGAAGATTTTGCCGCTGTCTGCTTTGCCGACGACGCATTCGCCGCGCGCGACGGCGCGGCCGGTTCCCCACTCTTTGTTCCACCCATAGGAACAGTATACAACGACGACCAATCTTCCGCAAGTACGAAGGCAGGGGCGGCGGACGGTTTTCCCGGCATTCAGCGTGAACGCGGGAGCGGCATGGTAGCACTCTTTGCGGAAAAACGGTATACTCTTTCCTTATGAAATTCCTGTTGTCGTCACGGCGCGCGCAGCGGTATCGTTCCACGCCGGCGGAGCATCCGATGACCGAGGGGGTCATCTGGAAGAGTCTGCTCCGCTTCTTCTTTCCGATTCTCCTGGGGACGCTGTTCCAGCAGCTGTACAACACGGTGGACGCGGTTATCGTGGGGCGTTTCGTGGGGAAGGAGGCGCTCGCGGCGGTGGGCGGCGGGACGGCGGTCTACCTGAACCTGCTCATCAGTTTCTTCGTGGGGCTGACGAGCGGGGCGGGCATCGTCATCTCGCAGTTCTTCGGGGCGGGGGACGATGGCGAGACGGGGCGGAGCGTGCACACCGCGCTCACGCTGTGCTTTTTCGGCGGGCTGGTGATGACGGCGCTCGGGCTGCTTGCCACGCCCTGGGTGCTGCGTGTGACCAAGACGCCGGACGACATCATGGGGCTGTCGCTCACCTACCTGAACATCTTTTTCGTGAGCATGGTGCCGATGTTCCTCTACAACATGGCCTCAAGCATCATGCGCGCCACGGGCGACGCGCGCCGTCCGCTCTTCGTGCTGATTGCGGCGGTCTGCACGAACATCGCGCTCGACCTGCTCTTCGTGGTGCGATTCCGCTGGGGCGTGGCGGGCGTGGCATGGGCGACGGTCGCCTCGCAGGCGGAGAGCATGGTCGTCTCGCTCGTGATGCTCGCGCGGTCGGAGTCGGCGGTGCGGCTGCGGGCGCGTCGGCTCGGCGTTACGCCGCATATCCTCGCCAAGATGCTGCGGCTGGGGCTGCCGGGCGGCATCCAGTCCACGTTCTACTGCATGAGCAACATGATTATCCAGACGGCAATCAACTCGTTCGGAACGGCGACGATTGCGTCATGGGCGGCCTTCGGCAAAATCGACGCGGTGTTCTGGACGATGGTCAGCACGATGGGCGTGGCGGTCACGACCTTCAGCGGGCAGAACTACGGGGCGCGCAAGTACGGGCGGCTGCGGCAGTGCATGTGGCAGGCCCTGCTGATGACCTTCGCCATGACCGCGACCTGCTCGGCGGTGTTCCTCTGCACGGGGCAGTACGTGTTCCGCCTGTTCGCCACCGAGCCGGTCGTGATTGCCGGCGGCATGCAGATTCTGCGCTTCCTCGCGCCCTGGTGGGTAAGCTACGTGGCGATTGAGGTGCTTTCGGGCATCATCCGCGGCGCGGGCGACAGCTTCATACCGATGATTATCACGCTCTTCGGCGTGTGCGCGCTGCGGCTGACCTGGCTGTTCGCCGCCGTCCCGCGCCTGAACACGATTACCGCCGTGCTCGCCTGCTACCCGATTACCTGGTGCGCCACGTCCGCGCTTTTCCTCGTCTACTGGTTCAGCGGAAAATGGCTCAAGATGCCCGCGGAGACGGTGCCGCCGCGTCCGTAGCGGAGCAACGGCCGAACGCCCGCTACTGCGCGCCTGCGGCATCGAGCAGCGCCGCCACGTCTCGGGCATAGTTTTTCAGCGCGTACATCAGCGCCGTAAAGCCGTCGTCATTCTTTGCGTTCATATCCGCCTGTGCCGCAAGCAGAAGCCGTGCCACGCCCACGGCATTCGACTGCGCCGCAACCATCAGCGCGGTCGTGCCGTAATCGCTCTTTACGTTCACGTGCGCCCCTGCCGCAAGCAGGACTTCCGCCGCATCCACCGCATTCTGTTCCGCCGCCCACATCAATGGCGTCATGCCCGTATCGTTCTTGGCGTTCACGTCAGCCTTTGCCGCAAGCAGAAGTTTCACCGCGTCCGCCGCATTCC
>JAFLSP010000226.1 GCA_022510885.1 Treponema sp.
TTTTGCAAAAAAATCATACTTTTTTCTCAAAAATTCCCCAAACTCACTAAAATTCTGTGCGTTGTACTCTATTTTTCGGCCTTTGGGTAGTGGTATAATGTTGCGGCAAGAAACCGTATGCTTCCCCCTCCGGGGAAAGGTATGCGGCGGAGACGGGGCGTTGCTCCGTAAAAAATGAGTCGGCTGCAAAGTGTTCCCGCAGTGCGGAATGACGCTGTTGCAGGGCTGCAAGGCGTTCCCGCAGTGCGGAGAGCGGCTGTTGCAGGGGTGCAAAACGCTCCCGCAGGATGGAGGACGGTCTTTGCGGGGGTGCAATGTGTTCCCGCAGTGCGGAATGACGCTGTTGCAGGGCTGCAATGTGTTCCCGCAGGATGGAGGACGGTCTTTGCGGGAGCGCACTGCATAGAAGGAGTGAGCGATGAAAGAAATTCAGACGTTTGCGCTTGCGCGGATAGCGAACGCGGCGCATTTCCTGTTCGTGTCGAACGTGGCGGACAGGGCGGAGAAGGACGCGGCGGTGTCCGAAAAGTGCGCGGAGCAGGTCAAGGCGCTGCGCGAGGCGGTAAAGGCGGAGGACGAGAACCTCCAGCTTTCCGCCAAGAGCCTCATCACGGACAAAATCGCGGAGGCGGACAAGGAGCGCGACCGGCTCTACGCGGGCTACAAGAAGGCGGTTGGCGGCTACGATGGCTTTCCCGACGCGGCGATGGCGGAGGCGGCGAAAGTCCTCTTGCAGCACATCAAGGACTACAGGATTGACCCCAAGACGCAGATGGACAAGGAGACGGGCCTGCTCGTGAACTTCATCCAGGACCTGGAGGGCAAGTTCGCCGCGCAGGTGGAAGCGCTCTCGCTCGGCGCGTTCGTGGGGAAGCTCAAGGCGGCGAACGAGGCGGTGCGCGAGCTGACGGCACAGCGCACGGACGAGCGGTCGGCAAGGACGGCGGGCGCGCTCAAGACGGCGCGGGCGGCGAGCGACGAGGCGTACAGACTGCTCGTGCAGCACGTGAACGCCCGCGCGCTTTTGGAGGGCGAGGCGGAGTACGCGGCGTTCATCGACTACGCCAACACGGAGATTGAGCATTTCAGGCAGGAAGTGCTGAAGTAGGCGGCACACCGCAAAGCGAGGGAACTGCTGCCCGAGTGGAAAACCGGCAGAGAACTTGCCCACGTCGTGGGCGCATACACACTTGATATACAGGAGAAAGAACATGGCTTATACAAAACCGCAGATTGTGGCGCAGAATGCCGCCGCAGGAAGCTACGCGGCAGGCTGCCCTGTCCACGGTGACAGCAGCAACAACACTGCCCACTGCAAACCGTGCGAGAAGACGCGGTAGGCAGCACCACTGTCTAGCGGCGGCACAGGATAATTCTTGCCGCATTCCGCCCCGCGTTGCGGGGCGGTTCTTATACCACAATCGTCTGCGGACATAAAACGCAAGGAAAAAACATGAACATAAAAGATAGCGATGGCGAAGAAAAGAAAGCCGCCTTCTTCGACGACTTCATGGAAAAATGCAAGAAGTACCCGCTCGGCAGCATGCCCAAGCGCGACCTTGACTGCCTCATCTTCTTCCTGCTCAAAAAGCACGGTCTCATCCCCGGCACGACGAACCGCGACAAGGCGTACAGCCTCGGCATCAGCGAGACGAGGTTCAAGTCCTACCTCGTGGACGCGGACGCCAAGTTCGGCGAGCGTGACCCGGAGGAAAGCATACGGCGGATATTCGGCAAACTGAACGGCGGCGAGTCGGGCGCTTCCGTGGAAGGCGACACGCTCACGTTCTTTGAGGACGACCCCATAGTAAAGGCGGACTTCTCGCAAGCCATTAAAGAGGCGGGGTTCTATACTGACACGAGTTTCAACAGCGAAATCATCAGGGTGAAGGCGGCGAGCTTCCTTTCGTTCGCGCGCGCAAAAGGCTATCTTGCCGATGACAAAATCCTTGCGATTCTCAACAAGGGCAAAGATGATGCTGATAAAATACAGAATTTCAAGGACGCGAATAAGTCCATGAAAGACATCATGCAGGATGTGTTCGGCATACTGAAAGGTCAAGAGAAGTTCGGCATACAGACGATTGCCGAGCTGTTCACCTACGTAAGCGGCGTTGTCCAAGCCAAGCATGACGGCGGGCGGGCGTAAGACGCACAGGAGGAAACAGACATGGCACAGTATCTGGACGACTGGGGCTGCCTGAACATAGACGGCACGGTGGTCGTCGAATGCTTT
>JAFLSP010000227.1 GCA_022510885.1 Treponema sp.
CGGCGGCAACCACAATTTCCCGCGCGCCCTCTGCGGATGTTTGCGCTGTTTTTTCCAGGCTCGCCTCAAGCGGCGGCTTCCAGCCCAGCCCGGCGGCAAGGATGTTCACCGTCTCCACCGCCCGCTCATCTGCTATGCCCGCATCCTCCGTGAGGTACGTCCTGCATCGGGCTGCCTCAACCCGCTTTTCGTCGTCCGTGCCGCCGTCCGCTTTGAGCAGCCGCTCCTGCACGCCCTCCTGTACGACGATGCTCAGGACTTTCCGCTCGCTCGGGAAAGGTGCCGCCAGGTCGCCGAGCAGCGCCCTGAGCCGTGAGGTGTTCTCTTTGCGGTACAGTTCGGCGCCGTATTCCAGTATCATCGCGCGCACCACGCCCTGTATGGTGCTGGCGTCCGGCTGTTCGTCCTTGTCGGCAAGGCTTGCGCCGCAGAACGGGCATGCCGCCGGTCTGCTCGCTGATTGTCCGAGCGTCCATACGGCTTCGCATGACGGACAGTTCATGGCTACTCCTTCCATGCGGACAGTATAGCGCAGAAAATTGGTAGTGTACAGCGCGGAAAGCAGGCGGTTCGGCACGCCGAACCGCACCGCCGCGTCCTGCGGCACAGCCGTTCCCCAAAACCGCCCGTAGCACGTACCCTGCTACAGCCCGTAGCACACACCCTGCTATAGCCCGTAGCAGGGATGCGAATTCAGGCTGTAGCATATAGGTAAAAACATTTACCATATTGCTTGACATATATGCTAAGTTGTTGTATTATCGGGTTAGGAGCGATGGCAGAAAGCCAAGGTGGCGCGGATGAACGAATCGGTACGGAACAGAATCGAGGAGCGGCTCAGAGCGCGGCAGATGACGCAGCGTGATTTAGCCGCCCGGCTCGGCGTGAGCGAGGTGACGGTGAGCCGCTGGCTCTCCGGGGAGCGGACTCCGTCCATCGAGACCATGGGCAAGATTGCGAACGCACTGGGGACGACCATCTCGTATCTGCTCTCGGAGAACCGGGGCAGCGTGGAGCAGAGACCTGCCGAGGAGTGGGACGACCCCTCGGGCTTGGGCAAGTTTCTCGTGGGAACCGCGCTCTCCGCCACCGCCGTCATCGGGATTGTCGCCCTTGCCAAGTTTATGGGCAAGTTGAGCGACAAGGACACAGAGCAGATTGCGGACATCCTCAACAGGGAATGAGCCGCATGGCAGGACAAGGAGGAACACAAATTGATTGTGAAAAAAAGACCTTCCGGCTGACGGCAATCGGCCGGAAGGTCAGGGCTGCGGAAAACCACAGATAAAACGTGATAATATCATACAGGTTTTCCGCAGGTTTTTCAAGCGCACGGAGGAGTCTTGCGTCGCAAAAGGCCTCCGTCATCGCGCGGGTGCCGCGCAAGACGGTCACGAGCGACCAGCTGCTTGATTTGGTCGTCGCGCACAACCAGGGCATCGACCGCTATCAGGTGGGTCACGCGATGGAACTGCTCAAGAAGGAGATTCTGGAGCAGGCGGCGCTCGGTTTCGCGGTGGACATCATGGAAATCTGCAAGCTCTACATCTCCCCCATCGGGGCGGTGCAGTCGCTCACGCCCGAGGCGGAGTGCGTCACGGGATTCAGGGCGCGCTTTTCCGTGAACGGGGAGCTGAAGGAGAAACTGAAATCGGTGACCGCCTCGGTCACGACGGTGGTTGCTCCCGAGCCGCAAATCTCGCGGATTGAGAACCCCGTGGACGGAACGACGGACGGAAGCCTTCGGCTCACGTTCGGCGCGAGGCTCAGGGGCAAAAAGCTCAAGGTGGGCGGCACGGACAGCGGCATCTTCTTCATCCCGGCGCTTGACGACGGCTCGGCGGCGGCGGACGAGGGCGAGTGGGTGAGAGTCCCGGATGACTTTGTGACGCGGAATACGCCAAGCGTGCTGGAGTTCTACCTGCCGCGCGCTCTGGAGACGGGGAAGCGGTACTTCATCGCGGTGCGGACGCAGCGGAGCGGCTCGAACGAACTGAAGGCTTCCGTCACCGGCCGCACGAAGATTGCGGTGGTGCTGGAGGAGTAGCGGATGATAAGGTAAAAAGTTTGGAGGCCGTCCGGGAATGGGCGGCCTCCTTCTTTCTTGCGGCATGGTGCGTCAAGGCGGCGAGGCACTATCCTGTCTTTGGATTGTGTGCTACAATCGCTTGTGCAGGAGAAAGCATGCACCACAAGATTACGGCGGTTCATCCGATTTCACGCTACAGG
>JAFLSP010000228.1 GCA_022510885.1 Treponema sp.
TTTCGTCTTGATGGAACAGGCTTGCGTGCTTTATGAAATGACTTTTGTTGCGCTGGGATTTTTTGCATGGAGCTATGAAATATCTTTTGGACACACACGCTTGATATGGCAGTGCGTCTCTCCCGAAAAAGTCCTGGAGGGCATCATGTCTTGATATTCTCCAGCGTCTCAATGAAGCCGCCGACCATGGAGAACGCGCTTTCCTCAGATGGTTCGCAGGGTATGTTCTTTGCGGCGGCATGGCGGTTCTGCCACAGCGCATCTTCCTGCTTGTCCGAGAGGAAACCTTTGCGGTAGTTTTCCCATGCAGGAAGGGCTTTCAGTCTGTCAATGCAGTCTGTGGTGGAAATGTCCGTCGCGGGAACAGGCTTTGAATGCGCCAGAAACCAGACTTCAAGGCAAGGACGGCTCAGCAGCGCGGTGGCGTTTTTGCAGGAGCGGATGTTCTGGACTACGGCGGGAACGTCGGCATCGTATATCAAAAAGCAGCTGACCCGCTCGGACGCATTCAATTTCATCTTGTTTTGGATTCTGCTGACGAGCCTTTGGTTTATTTTCTGTCCGACCACTTTTGGGATTATTTTTATTGGAAGCCTGTAGTGCCGTCTCAGCATCTCCACATACCGCTCCTCCGACTCGCCTTCGCACAGGACGAGTATGACAGGCTTCATCTTCCGAACGGGGCGTAATTCACGTTTCCTTGTCATGCTACTCTCCGAACAGCCGCTTTATTTCCGCAACGGAGGTCGCCGTGTACGGAACCGCATCGAAGCGTCCTTGAAGATACCCTTTCTCCGCGTCCATGTTCTCGCGGAAGTCCTTGAAGTCGAACAGCGAGTAGAAGTCCGTGGAGCCGTCCTCGCGCTTGTTTGTGAAGCATATCTGGTCGCGTTGGAGCTTCTTCATGTCGATGAGGTTCGTGTTGTGACTGGTGAACAGGAACTGTGCCCCCTTTGAAGCGTGTACCATGTTGATGATGAATTCCGCAAGCTCGGTGTGGAAGCTCAGGTCAAACTCATCTACGGCAAGCGTCTTGCCATTCTTGCATACGTCAAGCAGAACGAGCAGAAGACAGAACAGCCGCACTGTTCCGTCAGATTCCTCGGCGTACAAGTCGAACTTCACGTCTGGACTGCGCCTGTGCGTCGTCAGAAAGCGAGTGATAGTTCCCGTTTCAACGGCGGGCAGGCTCGGAATCACGTTGCGCCCCAGCTGCATATACGCCGGTGGCACGGGAACGCGCACATTTTCGCGCCGCGCCTCGATGTCAACTATGTCGCTGTCCGCCATCCGCAATGCCTCAAGCAGAAGTTTCTTGTTCTCCGTAAAGAGCTGTGCTGCATAGTCGTCCGAAATTTGCGGAATGCCGACCAAGAATTCGGTTCTGAAGAACCGGTATATCTTTTGGGCAAGCTCACGATTCATTTGGCTCGCGCGGCTAATGAACAGCGTGTTCCGCCCTGTGCTCTGCGCCACATCAAGCGGCCTTGTAAAAAATCCGTCGCCGAAACTGAAAATCTCAGACTTGGGCTTTCCAACCTGCTCAAGCCGCGTAAAGATTTTTGCCCGCCGATTTCCAGGGTAATAGTACAGGCTTTCGGAGATGATTTCCTTTCGGTTCAGCGTGAACGAGTATTCATATTTTGTTCCGTCGCAGATGAAGCTGACTGAGAACTCGCTCGGTTTTTCGTGATAGCCGTCGAACTTGAACGGCATGAAGTTGAAAGTCCCGCCCTCGTTGTTGAGGTGCGAGTCCATGACCAGCCGCATACAAAATTTGAGTGCCTTGAAGATGCTCGATTTGCCGGAGGCGTTCGGCCCGAAAATCCCGATGCTCTTAAGGAATTTCTTTCCGCCCGCACAGGATACGTTGTCCGCCAAGTCCTTGGCTCTCCCGGTGGAAATTCGGGCAGCCTCAAAGCCAACGGTCAGCGTGTCCCTTATGGAATAAAAGTTTTTGATGGAGAATTGCAACAGCATGAAATACTCCTTTTTGTAGGATGGCTACAAATATAGCCTGTTTAGATAATATATACAAGGGGGAATTGAATTCAAGGTATGCCTTCGGAAGTGCTCCTGTTTTTACAGTAGACTTCAATTCAGACAATTGCATTTCCGTGTGCCCTCCCCATCCTTTACACAAATTTTACACAATCCGCGCACGGGATTTGATGTGCGCGCGGCATAATGGGCGCAAGAAAACATTGCGCAA
>JAFLSP010000229.1 GCA_022510885.1 Treponema sp.
GCCTCCACCGCCTTGCCGCCGATGAAGAATGTCTTTCTGAACCATTTTGCCATAATTCCTCCTGCGCCGTCCCCGCGAGCGGGGATAAGTAGGGATAATATACAAGAAATTTCAAGAAAATACAGATTTTCCGCATCGGTGGTTGAGGCTTCCGAAGTACCGGCAGGGCGGGCGGCGCGCAGCAAAAAAGCGACTGCCGCACTGTGGGGAAGCCGCTTTGTGAGCCAGAGGAAGCCCCCGCGGCCGCCTGTCTGACGGCGCGCCGGGGCAGCCTAGTTTATATGTACAGCGTCGGGGAGGCTGCGCCTCGCTGGCGGTACTTATCGGGAATGCGTTTGCCGACAAACTGCTCCAGCTCCTCCGCCGTGCGTCCGTTGAAGGCGAGCCTTCCCAGTTCAGGCACGGGATACCATTCATCCACCGCATACACGCCGCGTATGATGCCGTTCACGGCGGCGAACACATAGCGCACGGTGTTGTTGTCCATCAAATCTTGTCTTACCCTCCATGCGTAGCGCACCGCCTCGTACACACTGCCGTAGCACTCGTCAACGCGCGTCTGCCTGATTTTTATAATCATGCTGCCCGCATAGCCGCTCAGGTCGGCCACTTCCGCCGCATACTTGCTGATGATTTCCTTTGTGTGCATGGGTCCGCAGTCGCCGCCGTGCCCGCCCAGCGCGTTCGTAAGACCCGGGTAGGCGTCGATGAGCGCGGCCTCCACCTCGTAGGCGGTATCCTCGTCCATGCCGTGGCGGTGGATGACCGTCCCCACCTCAAGCCCCGCGCCCATGATTTCGCGGATGCGCTTGAGCTTCTGGCTCTGCTCGTCGTCATCCTCCCCCGTGCTGTCCTTTGCCGTGAGCGCGGCATGGGCATGGGAGAACACGCGGTTTCCCTTTCCCTTGCCCACGTAGAACGTCTCGCCGTTGCGCGGGTCAATCAGGCGGTACACGTAGTGCCCCAGTTTCTCCGCGACCTCTTCAGAAAATGTATCATAAATTGGCATAATGCCCTCCTTGCGTATGTATTTGCTCTCGCCCCGTTGCGGCAGTTTCCGTCACGCCGCCGCCGCGCCGACCGCCGTAGTGCGCTACGCCGCCTCGCCGTAGCGCACTACGTTGCCTCGCCGTAGGGTGCTACGCCGCTTCGCGGTAGGGTGCTACGTTGCGCCGCCGTAGGGTGCTACGTTGCCTCGCGGTACCATGCTACGGCGGCGTCCGGTAGCGCACGGCTCCGCCGCGCCCGCTATGCCGTCACGGTGACGGCGCGCTCGAACGCGCCTCTCTTGAGCACCTTGCCCTCGGTCTTGTTGCCCGTGTTGCGCGTGCGCAGCTCCAGGGTGTAGTCGCCCGGGGCGACCGTGGCGGGAAGCACCACGAGCACGCGGCTGGGCTTGTTCTCCACCACCTGCCCGCAGCGCGTCTCTTCGCCGCCCGCGATGAGGAACACGCCCTGTTCCGCGTCCGCCGCGTCAAACTTGAGCCGCGACCCGGCAAGCTCAATCACGCTGCCCGCCTTGAGCGCGCCCGTGCCGCCGCCTTCGGCGGAGAGCGTGTCGCGCACGTCGGTAATCCACGGGACGGTGCTGGTGCCCTGCACCTTGTTCAGCTTGACCTTGCCCGCCGCCTCCTTGAGCGCGGTGCCGGGCATCGCGTGCACTTTGAGCGCGTGCCGCTTGGGGTCAAAGGTGTCCTCGCCGCTGGTGAACACGCCGGTTATGGTGAACGAGGTGTTGATGAGCGGCGTGTTCACGGTGCAGCCCTCCGCCGTGATGAACGCCACCTCCTCCGCGTAGGCGTTGATTGCCGCCAGCAGGTCGGTGCGCGTCATCGTGTTGCCGCGGTTCAGGATGCGCTCGATAATCTCGTCCTTGGTGAAGCTGCGCACACCCTCCAGCTGCGCCACCTTGTCGTTCGGGTCGTCCGTGAGCGGGTTGTCCCGCAGTGAGTAGTTTGCCATGCATTCCTCCTTGATGGCTGTTTCTTCACAATTTTTCCTTACAGGCTCGCATCTCCGTCAGAGCAGTGTGCGCACGTAGCGGGCAGGTCTTCGTTCCACTTCCACTCGTCGTCCCCGCCACTGTCCTTGTCCACGGCGTTCCACTGCGCCTTTGTGCCGCCAAAGCGGATGTCCGTGAGCGACTCGCACAGTTCGAACGAATTAATGTTGATTTTTTTCACGCTCGCAGGAAGTGTGATAGACA
>JAFLSP010000023.1 GCA_022510885.1 Treponema sp.
CTACAGCAGCTTGAACAGTTTGTCCACGTGGGGCGCGTGGACGAACAGCACGTTGCAGCGCACGTTGTCGATGAGCTCGTCCGTGCCGCCCGAGAACGCGGTCTTGTACGCCGTGCCGCCGGCAAGAATCAGGCTCGCCTTGTAGTCGTCCGCCGCCTTGACGATTTCGGAGAACACCGCGCCGCGGCGCAGCTCCGTCTCCACCGCCACGCCCTTCGACTTGCCCAGTTCCACCACCTGGTCCAGGTAGCGCTGGCCGTTCGCCTCCAGGTTGCCCGCGTAGTACGCGCCCTCCTCGCTTATGAGCACCTTAGTCAGCGTCAGGCTGCGGATGGTCGCCGTGTCCACCACGTAGACCGCCCGCACCGCGCAGTTCTGCTGCTTGGCGAGCATAATCGCGTACATCGCCGCGTGCAGCGAGTTCTCCGAGCCGTTGACTGCGACGAGCAGCCTTTGCAGGAGCGGCTGAATCACGGCTCGCCCCCGCCGTCCTTGCGGCTCTTGAGCGACTTGAGCACAAACACGTTCTCGCGGTCGCGCTCCTCCAGCACGCTCTCGATGTAGGCCTTGGTCTCGCGGTTCTGCGGGATTATCATCTTGTCGAGCGCGTTCACGCGCCGCTGCGTCTTTTTCACCTCGTTGGCGAGCCGCCACACAATCGTGCGGATGGACGCCATCTGCGTCAGCAGGTTCAGCAGGCGGAAGAAACTGACCGTCACGCGGTCGGTGTCGGCGAAAGTGCCCATGAACGAGTAGAACAGCTGCTGCTTGGGCAACTCCACGTCGATTGAGGAGAAGGTCATGCCCCCGGCGACCACCGGCTTCTCGCGCATGGTGAAGTCGTACTTGACGGCATGGGCGATGCGCTCCGTGCGGTCGCCGCCCACCGTCATCAGCATGTTCCGCAGCGCGGGGTACGCCGCGGCAACCGCCTTGTCGATGTCGCGCTCAAGCAGGGTCACCCGCTCCACAAGGCGCATCAGGTCCATCACAAGGATTTCGCGCTTCTGCTCCAGAAGCTCGTAGCCGTCCGTCGCGACGGAAAGCTGCTCCTTGATGGCGAGGAGGTTCGACTTGGTGGGCGCGATGTTCAGTTTTGCCACGGTCAGTCCTTCGGCAGGTATTTCTCAATCAGTTCCGGCTTGATGCGCGTCAGGTCGGCTCTGGGCAGCATCTTGAGCAGCTTCCAGCCCAGGTCGAGCGTCTGCGCAATCGAGCGGTCCTCATGCTCGCCCTGCGTGAAGAACTCGTCCTCCAGCGCCTCGCCGAACTTGAGGTACATCTTGTCCTCCGCGCCCAGCTCCTCCGCGCCGATGATGGCGGCGAGGTTGCGGATGTTCTTCACCTTGGAGTACGCCGCGAACAGCTGGCTGGAGACGGCGGCGTGGTCCTCGCGCGTCATGCCCTCGCCGATGCCGTCCTTCATCAGGCGCGACAGCGACGGCAGCCCGGAGACCGGCGGGTACACGCCCTTCTGCGAAAGCTCGCGGCCAAGGACTATCTGCCCCTCGGTGATGTAGCCCGTCAGGTCGGGAATGGGGTGCGAGATGTCGTCGTTCGGCATGGTCAGAATCGGAATCTGCGTGATGGAGCCGGTGGAGCCTTTGACTTTGCCCGCGCGCTCGTACAGTTCCGCCAGGTCCGAGTAGAGGTAGCCCGGGTAGCCCTTGCGCCCCGGCACCTCGCCGCGCGTCGTGGAAATCTCGCGCAGGGCCTCGCAGTAGTTGGTCATGTCGGTCATCACGACAAGGACGTGCATATTCTTCTTGAAGGCAAGGTACTCGGCGGCGGTCAGCGCGCAGCGCGGCGTGATGATTCGCTCGATGGACGGCGCGTCCGCCAGCGACTGGAACATGACGACCTTGCTCAGCACGCCCGACTCCTCGAAGGAGGAGATGAAGAACTGCGCCTGGTCGTACTTGATGCCCATGCCCGCGAACACCATGACGAACTGCTCGTCGCTGCTCAGGATTTTTGCCTGGCGGATAATCTGCGCGGCAAGGCGGTTGTGCGGCAGGCCGTTCCCGCTGAAAATCGGCAGTTTCTGCCCGCGAATCAGCGTGTTCATGCCGTCGATGCTCGATATGCCCGTCTGAATGAAGTCGCGCGGATAGACGCGCGCGTAGGGGTTCATCGGCATCCCGTTCACGTCGATGCGCTCGCTCGACACAATCGGCGGCAGCCCGTCAATCGGCTCGCCCAGTCCGTTGAAGATGCGCCCGAGCAAGCCCTCGCCCACGCGCAGCTCCATCGGCTCGGCAAGGAACTCCACCGTCGTCTCGTTCAGGTCAAGTCCCGTCGTCGTGCCGAAGACCTGCACCACGGCGGCGCGCTCGTTCAGGTCGATGACGCGGCCCGTCCGCTTCTGCCCGCTTTTGTCGCGGACGTACACCGTCTCGTTGAAGAACACGTCCTCGGTTCTCCTGACGATGACAATCGGGCCGTCTACCGACGACAGCCCGCGATACTCAATTCCTTTCATAGTGCTGCCACCTTGCGGTACGTCCGCTCCAGCTCGCCCATCTGCGCGTCCAGATGCCCCTCAATCTCGTTGACCATCTCCAGTTTGTCGTTCGGCACGGTCGATTTGATGCGCACGATTTCCTCGCGCACGGGAAGCGCGGTAATCTTTGCAATCGGCGCGCCCTGCCGGATGACCGCGAGCGCGCGCTCGTAGAACGCCATCATCAGCACCAGAATCTGAATCTGCTTTTCGGGCAGGGAATACACGTCCACCGCGTCGAAGGCGCTCTGCTGCAAAAAGCCGTTCTTTATCATGTCCGCCACGGTCAGCACGAGCCGCTCGCTGTCGGGGAGCGCGTCCGGCCCGATGAGGCGCACGATTTGCTCCAGCCGCTGCTCTTTTTTGAGCAGGTCGAGCGCGGCAAGGCGGATTTCCGCCCACTTGGGGTCGAGCTTGTCCCACCACTCGCGGATTTCGTCGGCGTACTCGGAGTAGCTCTCAATCCAGCCGATGGCGGGATAGTGGCGCGCGTTGGCAAGCTCCCGGTCCAGCGCCCAGAAGCAGCGGATGAAGCGCTTGGTGTGCTGCGTGACCGGCTCGGAGAAGTCGCCGCCCGGGGGCGAGACCGCGCCGATGACGGACACCGAGCCTTCCTTGCCGCACAGCGAGTCCACGCGGCCGGCGCGCTCGTAGAATTCGGCGAGGCGCGTGGGCAGGTACGCGGGGAAGCCCTCCTCAGCGGGCATCTCCTCCATGCGCCCCGAAAGCTCGCGCAGCGCCTCCGCCCAGCGGCTCGTGGAGTCCGCCATGATTGCCACGTGCATGCCCATGTCGCGGTAGTATTCGGCGAGCGTGATGCCGCTGTAGAGCGACACCTCGCGCGCGGCGACCGGCATGTTCGACGTGTTCGCAATCAGAATCGTGCGCTCCATGAGCGAGCGTCCCGTGCGCGGGTCAATGAGCGTGGGGAATTCGGTCAGAACGTCGGTCATCTCGTTGCCGCGCTCGCCGCAGCCGATGTAGACAATCAAATCCGCGTCGCACCATTTGGCGACCGCGTGCTGCGTCATCGTCTTGCCCGTCCCGAAGCCGCCCGGAATCGCCGCCGTGCCGCCCTTTGAGAGGGGGAAGAACACGTCGATGACGCGCTGTCCCGTGATGAGCGGCTGGCTTACCGCAAGTTTCCTGCGGTAGGGGCGCGGAACGCGCAGCGGCCAGTAGTGGCTCAGGCGGATTTCCTCGTCAAGTTCCGTCGTGGCGATGACGTCATCGACCGTGTATTCGCCCGCGCCCGCGAAGGTCTTGAGCGTGCGACCGCGCACGGTGGGCGGCACCATGATGGCATGGCGGATGGACGAGGTTTCCTGCACGTAGCCGAGCGCGAGTCCCGGCGCAACCGCGCTTCCCTGCGCGATGCCGTCGGCGGCCTCGAACGACCAGCGTTTCTTCGTGTCGAGCGGCTCGGTGCGCGCGCCGGGCGCAAGGAACGCGCCGCCGTCGGCGAACATCGCCGCAAGCGGGCGCTGGATGCCGTCGTAAATCGTGCCGACCAAGCCCGGCCCGAGCCGGAGCGAGAGCGGACGCTCGAACGAGGTCACGTCCTCGCCGATTTTCATGCCCGTGTCGTCCTCGTAGACCTGAATCGTCGCCTTGCCCTTGTTCTGCCGGATAATCTCGCCAATCAGTTTTTTCTCGCCGACATCAACGACATCGTACAGGCCGCAGCCTTCCAAGCCCTCGGCATAGACAATCGGTCCGGAAATGCGGGTTATCTTACCGCTAATCATTGGGGCAACCTCCCGCCAAATAAAGTCGTCGCAAGTTCCATGCTGTGCCGGTCGGTCAGTTCGCCAATCAGCTGGTCGGTCGTCAGCCGGCAGCGGACCTCGCCGTCCTCGCTTTCAAGGATGATGCCTTTGTGCACCTCGTTGAGCGGCACCGCCTCGTCGCCCGAGGCGGCGAAGGTCGTCTCCTCGCAGGAGAGCAGGTTCTTTGCGCCGCAGTGCTTCTCCACCAGTTTCTTTGCGTCAGTCGGCGCGAAGCCGAACACGCGCGCGCGCACCTTCCTGTCCGCAAGCGCGTCCTTTGAGCGCGCAAGCAGCGTCTCCACCAAAGAGAGGAGTTTTTCGTCGTCCAGTTTCGCAAAATAGGCGTTGTACGCCTCCGCAACGGACGATGCGTAAAACGAGACCCGGTAGCGTTCCTGTTCCAGCGGAAGCGCGGCATCCCGGTTTTTCTTGAACGCCGCGATTTTCTCCTCATAATAGGCAGTTTTCTGCGCGGACGCTTCCTTCATGCGCGGCTCCACCGCGTCGAGCAGTTTCTGGCACTCCGCGTCCGCCTCGGCAAGGACATGCTCCGCCTTTTCGCGGGCATCCGCCTCAATCTCTTTGTCCAATAGTTCGGTTGAACGTAATTCTTCCATATCTAAACCTGAATGCCGATGGCCTCGCGGATTGCTTCCGTCAGGGATTTCTTCCCCTGTATATGCCCGCCAAGACCGGGAATCTCCACAATCAGCGGATAGTCAGCCCCTTTCTGCCAGGCGAGCACCTCGTCTTCCAGCAAAGAGGAGACTTCCTCCGTCAGAATCAGCACCTTGGGGCGTTCCGGCGAGGGAAGCGACATTGCGCCGCCCTGCCCCGTCACGCGGTTGAACGCCTCCAGCGCCTCGGCGCGGTTGAGCGCGACCGCGCCCTCCACGCCGACCAGCCTGAAGCCGAGGATAAGTTCCCGCTCCCCAATGACAAAATAGTCCAAAGCCGCGCCGTCTTACAGAATGATAATCAGCAGCGCGACCAGGAAGCCCCACAGACAGATGCCTTCCGCAAGACCGACGAAGGGCAGCGCCTTTCCGCTCAGCTCCGCGTTCTCGCTCATCGCGCCCATTGCCGCAGAACCGATTTTTCCGACCGCCATGCCGCCCGCGATACACGCAAGCCCCACCGCAATCGCCGCCGCGACGAACTTGAGGCTGCCCGTATCGACCGCCGCCGCGGCCTCAGCAGACGCGGGAGCGGGAGCGGCTTCTGCAACGACCGTCTCCGGCACGGTGGTGACGGGCGCGCTCTCCACCGGCGCGGACGCTTCCTGCGCGCACAGCCCCGCAACGCTCAGAAAAAGCGCCGCAACAGCGACAACAAAACCTTTCTTATTCATAGTGGTACCTCACTTACCTTGTATACTCAAACACGAACGGTTTAAATTCGCGTCCAGTTTCATTGAAGAATTTGGAGAAGAACTCGTAATATTGCAGGCGGACGACCTGAATGGCGACAATCATGCCCTCCAGGACGATGACGATGGCGTTGCCGACGACCAGAATCACCACGCCGCCGACTCCGCCCACCATCTCCGTCATCATATAGATGATAAAGCCCAGCACCGCGTGTGCCAGCGCGAACGCGCCCACGCGCACAAAACTGATTGAGCTGGACAGGTAGGTTGAGACCAGCTCGATGATTTCCACCACGCCGCCGATGACCATCGCGCCCACGCCGTTCTCCAGCACGGGACGCTCGCCGTCAAGCATCCGCTCGAACGGCTCGCCGAACGCCGCAAAGAACACGAGCAGCGCGATAATCACCCAGTCGTGCACGGCAGGCTGGTGGCCGAACGCCGCAATCCGAATGGCGAACACGACCACATACCAGAAGAAACACGCGCCCGCAAGCCCCGTCTTGCCGAACAGGGCGCGGCCGAAATGCCGGTGGCTCATGCGGTTGATGATGTTGATGACCAGTCCTATCGTATTGATGATAAAGCCGATGCCAATCGTCACGCCGAAAATGCCGAAAATCATGCTGATGTAGTGCGGCCCGGTCGGGCTGAAATCCAAAATCCGCGCGCGCGGCTCGCCGAACAGCCCCGTCACCCAAAGCGCGAACGGCTCAAGCAGTTTTTCGGTCGCAAAGAATTCGCCCGTGAGCACGCCCATGACCATGCTCGAACAGCCAATCGCCATGAAAATCGGCGCGAATTTGTTCCAGCCTTCCACGCGCACCACGTTGAACGCCATCAGCAGCCCCGCAACAAAGAACACCAGTCCTTGCCCCGCGTCGCCGAACATGATGCCGAACAGCAGCGTGAAGAAGAGCGCCACGAAAGGCGTGGGGTCGATGTTGCCGTACAGCGGCGAGCCGTAGCTGAAAATCATGCGCTCGAACGCGCCCACCAGTTTTCCGTGCGTCAGTTTGACGGGCACTTTTTCCTCGCCCCGCACGACGGACGGCACTTCCTTGGGCTGATACACGCGGATGGCAATCCGCCCCTCGGTCAGTTTGTCGAGGTCGTTCATCATCTGATGGCTGTCGCCCTCGGGAATCCACCCGGTAATGCGGTAGACGAGCGACGTGGACTCAAGCCCGTTGCGCACCGTCTGAATCTGCGCGCCGATTGAAAACTGCGCCAGCAGTTTTTTGAGGATGTCGCCGTGCGTCACCGCGAAATTGTGCTTTTCTTCCGTGACCGAAGCGAGCGCGTCCTCCGCCCGCTGCTGCTCTTTTTCAAGCGAGGCAAGCACGTCGTCGGGAACGCCCTTGAAGTCCTTGGGAATCTCCATGCTCACGAAGCCGCTTTTTTTCAGTTCGCCGTCCAAGGCAAACTGCGCCTTTTTGGAGGACGCCACGAGCACGCGGGATTTGTCCTCGCCGAGCGCGACGATGACCGCGCGACCGTCCAGTTCCTTTTTCAGGCCTTCCAGCGCGGTCGGGTCAATCCGCCCGATGCGCAGGGACAGGAATGACAGATGGTCAAGTTCCGCATAGGGCACTTTAAGGTTTGCGAACGCGCGCGCCTCGGCGTTCGCGTCCTTAACACGCTTCACTTCCTCGTTCTGCCGCAGCTCGCGCTCATGCAGGACCTCGCCGTCAGCAATCAGTTTTTCGGCAAGCGCGCGGGCATCATCGTCCGGGAAGGTCGCCTCTGCCAGCTGCGCGGCGGTGAATGTCCCGCATCCCAGAAACGAGCGCGTCTTCTGCAAGTCGTTGTAGATGTCGCCGTCGGGATTCTTGCTTTCTTTTTCGTCATGCGGTTTTTTGGTCACCGTGGCCGACGACGCATGGTGCTGGAACTGGAAGTTGCCTTTTTTCGCAAGGAACGAGACCACCGCGTTGATGTCGTCTTTGAGTACCATCAGCTCCACGAGCCGCATGGGAGTTGTCTTTGCCATATTGCCGTCCTTACCGTTCAGATGACACGGCAGCACCCGCCGCCACCATGACCTGTCCCGTCTCCACGTTGAGCCGAAGCCCCTCAGTGACCGAGCGAATGTAGTTCAGCTCGGTCTGCTTTATCTTGAACCACGCGAACAGCACCAATGCCGAATCGGGCTGACGATGGAACGCGCGCACGTAACGCCGCTGCAAGTCGCGGTTCATCATGCGCTCCACCCAGCTGGGGTCGATTTCCCATACCACGCCCTCTTCGTGCGGGTTCAGAAAACCCGCGTATTTCCACCCGCGCCATGCGTCCCACGAGTCCGTCTCCGTATGCACGACGGCAAGCGCGTCACCCGCGAACAGGTCGCTTCTTCCCGCGCCCGCGCGCTCGTAGGCGAGCATCGGCACGATGTCATCGGCATCATACTGATAGAACACCTTGAGCCGCAAGACCCACATCACGTTGCGGTAGGCAATCTCGCGCTGAACCAGCTCAAGCACCGCCTCCCGCTCACCAAGCGGCAGTGCCTTTGCCGCCTGCCACAGCGACTGCGTGTAGTGCAGGTCGAGTTTTTGGTCAGCCGCCTGCTGCTCGCTGCTCTGCGGCACGGTGTTGTACCAGGCGAGGGGCGACCCCGCCGTAATCCCCGCCAAATCCGGCCAGCGATGATAGGCAAGCATCGAATAGTCGCCGATGTCCACGATGTCGGGCATGACCGATTCTTTATAGCACAAAGCGGCGGCGATTTCTTTTATGTTATCATAATCATAGAAGCGCAAGAGCGCGACGAGCACCGCATCGGGCGAAGAATAGTTTTGGAGCAGCCGCGTAAACTGCGCGACGAAGCGTTCCTGTGCCTTTTTTTCTATCGCCTTTGCCAACAGCGTCTCGGGAACGGCGGGCACCTCATCATCAAACAGCAGCCCGTACAGCTCGCGCAACGACTTTACCGCAAACAACGGCGACGAGCGAGAGCCGGTGTAGGATTTCGCAAGCATACCGCTTGCCTTTGCGTAGACATACGCATGAGCCGCCGAGCGTTCCATTCCGCCGCCTCACCGCTTGAACAGCAGCGCGTCCAGCAGCGCATTGAACGCAGGAACGTCTTTTGCGGCCGCGCCGATTTTTTCTTTGTACGCGCTTACCGCTACTGTATAACTGTTGGTAATTGCGGTCGTCTGTTCGGCATAGTGTTTCTCCAGGCGCGCGATAAGGTCGTCGTACTGCGCCTTAAACTGCTGGTCAGCCTGCGCACGTGCCGCCGCTATCCGTTTTTCCGCATCCTCGCTCGCCTGTGCCAGAATCGCGCTCGCATTGCGCTCCACGTCGAGAAGATGACTGATGACATCCGCTTCCTGTCCCACCATATTTGCACCCGATTTGTGTCAGTTTTCAGCAGTTTCTGCCACCGTGATTTCCGCCTGCGATTCAGCGACGCGCTCATCGTCGGTCGCTTCCGCGTCGGCCTCCGTTTCGGCGGCATCCTTCCACCACTCGCTCGCGGCCGCTTCCGGAGCGCCCGTGCGCTCTTCGCCAGCAGCCGCACCTTCCGTGCCCTGCACCTGCGCCGCGGCTGCCGCCAAATCCGCACCGGAATCGTGTTTTTTGTTCAGCAGGGCGATAAAGAACGTAGCGGTGAAAAAAAGGACGACAAGCACCGCCGTCGTCTTGGTCAGCACGGACGCAGAATGAGAACCGAACGCGGCAGAATTCCCGCCGCCAAGCAGACCGCCCATGCCGCTGTTGTCCTGGTCCTGCACCAACACCAAAAGCACCGCCAGAACGCAGACAATGACAAACACAACCAACAGAATAACGCCAATAGCACCCATGTTAACTCCAAACACAAAACCTTATGTGATGTGAAAAATATTGTACTAAAAAATGCCCGCCGCGTCAAGAAATTGCAAGACAAGCCACCACGCTACGGCAGGTACTCCGCGTTGATATGCTTTAGCGCGGAGAACAGACGGATTTTCGCGCGCTCGTCGCCGGCGGTCAGCAAGTCAAGGCGGCGGCGCATCTCTTTCCTGCCGGAATTGTCCTGATAATTGCACGTGCAGGTCACTTTTTTCCATCCGGCTTGCGCGGCATACTCGGAAATCTGGCGCACCGGCGCGTAGCACAGCGGGCGAAGAATTTTCAGCGGATATTTCTGGTACTGCAACACGGGCGGCATCGCGCTCAGTTTTCCCGCGCCCAGCATGTTCATCAGGAGCGTCTCCAAAATATCATCCAGATGATGCCCCAGCGCGATGGCATCGTAGCCGTGCGCGACGGCGTAGCGAATCAGCTCCGTGCGCCGCTGCGTGGAGCACCAGTAGCAGCTCATCTTCCTGCCCGGCTTGAGCCGTCCGAGCACGTCCACCTGCCGCTCGACGAAATCAACGCCCCATTCCGCAAAAAGACGCTTCAAGTCCGCATTGAACGGCGGGGCAAAGTCGGTCTGAAAATAAACAGCGGTAAACGAAAAATCGCGCCGCTCGGGAGAAGATGAGCGGCGCAGACGGTTGGCGAGATATTCGACCAGCAGCGTGGAATCCTTGCCGCCGCTCGCCCCCACAAGGATTTTACAACCAGGCGGAAGCATCGCGTAGTCGTAAATCGCCTTGTCAATCAGGCTGAACAGGTGCGGCTGCGGCATCGCCTACAGGTTGTCAACGATAAACTGATTTATCGCCGCGTCAATCGTCGGGGGAAACAAATCGACCAGCGCTTCCTGGTCATAGCTGCGGTGCTCAATCGGCACCCGCTCGGCGGAAGTCACCACGTATTCTTTGTTGAGGATTTCCTTTCCCCGCTCATCAAGATAAATAATCTTCATCGTGACGAGCGCGGCGACTTCGCCTGTCCACCGGTTGCCCTTGATGTTCGTCTTCTGGAACACGAAATCCGCCAAGAGCATACTTTTCGCGCCCGTCTCTTCCATAATCATGCGCGCGCGCTTCGAGCCGATTTTCAGCATCGTCTTGTAGTTGGTCGCCGAGATTTTTGCCTCCATAAAATTGAGGATATTCTCGGTCATCGAGGTGTATGCGTTCGCGTTGAGCAGCACCTTCTCGTCCACCACCTTCATGCCGGCGTTCTCCGACAGCAGCGCATGGAAACTGCCCACCGCGTAATCGAGACGGTCATACCCGGCAAGATACTCCACGTCGTTGCCTTTGAGCACCCTGTTCACCAAACTGGTCAGGACACCCTCACCGCCCGAGTCATCGGAATCGTCGCTCTGCGAGTCCTCCTCCTTCCACGGCACGGCGTGATTGCCAACCACGGCAAGCACGACAACGGGACTGCGGTCCTCAAGGACGATTGGCGTGGACTTGCAGCCGGAAAAGAGAGCGACAATGGCACAGAGCATCATGGACAAAAACAGCGTCTTTTTCATTCGGAAAAACCTCTGTATCGCAAAACCGATGAGGCGGAAAATCGTTACAGCGACCGCACGCCGTGAATCATCTTGTAGCGTGCCGGTGACGAGCGAACGATGTCAAACTGCGCCAAAGGGTCGGCGCTGATGTATTTCTTCAGGCGCGAGACATACGAGTAGACGCCGTTGCGCCGCGCGCCGTCGTGACCGCCCGCCCCGAAAATCTGCTTGGCAAGTTCCTTGACCGAGACCTCCTTGCTGACGCGCGCATAAAAATACTCGAACAAACTGAACATTGCCGGCGGGATTTTGCTCCGCGCGCGGAACTGCTCCACGTTAAACGCGCCCGTCTCATCCTGCGACCCGACAGAAAGCGGCAGCGGCGGACGCAACAGCGAGACGTAGCTCCGCACCGCGTCGTCCTCGATGATGCTGTTCAGCCGCTTGAAAACTGCCGCGAAATGGTGGAATTCGCGCCCTTCGTACAAGACCTCATTCTGCTGCATCCAGTAGGCCGCGCGGTTCGTGCCGTCGGGATACGGGTCGTTGTAGAACAGAAAGGGAATCGGACGTTTCAGCTGGCGAAGCGTTTCTCGCACGTCGCCGAGCAGATGCGAAAAGTTGCAGAAATCGAGCGCAAGCAGGTCGCAGGCAAGTTTTTCGCCCTGTAGCCCGATGTAGAATTCAAGGAGATTATCCTGTATCGTGCAATGATGCACGTCGTCTTCTAGGCGCGACGTAATCAGCGCGCAGGCAAGCGGTTCCCGCGTAACGAACATAATATCCATGCTCTCTCTCCTATGACATAGAATTGTTCCGCCCACATCTAGTATCGGCGCAAGGGCATGACGGACAAACCGAAAAATATTACAATATTTTCTGATTTATCGTTTTGCCCCGCTTGACACGGACGCGGCATTTTTGATAGGATTGAAGACATCACGGGGGCGTAGCGAAGCTGGTTATCGCGCTGGCCTGTCACGCCGGAGATCGAGGGTTCGAGCCCCTTCGCTCCCGTCTTTAGCCCGCTCACCGAGCGGGTCTTTTTCATATTACGGGCAATAGCGCAGCTGGTAGCGCGCTACGTTCGGGACGTAGAGGTCGGCGGTTCAAATCCGCCTTGCCCGACTAAGAGGCTCCGTGTCGCACGGGGCTTTTTTATTATTGACCAAAGGGGAAACGCTCCGCCATGAAACGAACACTTCTGTACATCGGCTCGGTTATCATCCTGATTTTTTCCGCAATCACGTTCATTTTTGTTCCGTCCATGCTTGACCGGGGCGCGGGAAGCGCGTATTCGCTCGGCTCTTACGACGGCAAGAAAATCGAGCTGATTCCCGGCACGCCGGTCGCCAACTCGCTCGCCGTGTTCGACTCGCTGTACAAGGAGCAGCTGAGCCAGGTGGACAGATACCCCGCCGAACAGCAGAAATATTTCCGCGCAAGCCTTTATTACCAAATGTACAGCAATGCGTTCAACGCGGCGGTTTCGTTCCTGTCTGCCGCCCGCGCGGTAAAGGAGTCCGGCTACGCGCCGAGTACGGGCGCAATCTCACGTGAGCTGCTTCCGTATTTTTCCGATGAGAACGGCTATTCGGCACGGCTGTACAACGCCGTCTCCGAGTCACAGCGCAATGATTTGCGCACCGATGTGACGAACCGTCTCATCTGGCAGCACTATTACGATGACTTCTTCGGCACAGACCGCCACACGCAGGATGCCTATTTCATCGGGCTGACCTGTATGCAGAACTACTTTACCTATATGCAGCAGGAGCAGTTCGCCGCGCCGAACACGCTCGGCGGCTACGCGCTCTACGGCCTGAAAACGTCGGACGCGGAGGAAGAATTCCTGGCGGCCATGGGCACGACGAAACGCTCGTTTGACATGGTGGCATGGGACAAACGGTCGTATCCCGACCAGGAGGTGATTGCCTACGGCGTTGCCCACTCCAACTTGTTCAACACGCACGACCTGAGCGTCATCTCCGTGGACAGCAAAGCAGATGCCGAAAAACTGCTCGCACAGATTACGAACAACGAGCTGACCTTTGACGACGCGGCGAGCGAATTCTCGCAGAACTACTACACGGGCGATGACGGCAAACTGACCACGCGGTATGAGTACCAAATCAAGGAAATCATCCCGGACGAAGACGAATTCAGCGCAATCATTGCGCTGGATGCGGACGCGATAAGCGGCGTTATCCAGACGGCGAACAACAGTTACGCCATTTTCCGCCGCAACGAGAAGACCGCGCCGAACCAACTGAACGTGGAAGAGAACATCGAACTGGTGCGCGACTACCTCGCCACGCACGAGGCGGGCATCGCCGAGTCGTACTATCTGAACCTCGCCAAAGACTTTGCGGCGGACGCGGTGATTACCAGTTTTGACGCGGCGAGCCGGAAATTCAACGTCGAAAAGATTGCCGTTCCGGCATTCGCGCTGAACTACGGCAACGCGATAAGCGACGCGGACATTCCGTCCGACATTGCGGAACTGAACGGCGCGATAAGGAACGAGCATTTCTTGCAGACGGCGTTCGCGCTGAAAACCAACGAGATTTCCGAGCCGGTCGTACTCGGCGACAACGTGCTGGTGCTCAAACTGACCGGCGAGCAGACCGAACCGGCAAGCGAGGAGCGCAGGCGCGCGGCGGCGGCAGACCGCGAGGCTTACGATGTCGCCCTGTTCCAGGCGAGCCAGACTGCCAACCACGACATCAAGAGCAACGTCTACGAGTTCGTCTCCCGAAACGTCATTGCAGACTGAGGCGGGAGTGCCGCTTGCCTGACCTCACGCAAAAGCCCTGCCTGGTACAAACGGGTCAGGGCTTTTCACTTTCCTACCAAAACCGCCTGCTCTATTCAAAATACGCGCCGCAAAAGGCAATCGTGCAGACCGTGGAGCGTTTGCCACTGCTCCCCCACACGCTCATCCTGTGCGCCTCCCCCTGCCTGTGGCACGGACTGCCCGAGCTGCTCGCAAAACTGCCCGCGCACTGCTTCGTGCTCGGCATTGAGGCGGACGAACACCTGCACGAAGTGGCGGCAACATCGCTGCAAAACCTGCTCGCGCAACGGCAGACCGAGAACGGCGCACCGCCGCCCGTCGCACTGCTGCGCACGG
Organism: Treponema sp.; assembly: GCA_022510885.1. Classification (GTDB taxonomy): domain Bacteria; phylum Spirochaetota; class Spirochaetia; order Treponematales; family Treponemataceae; genus Treponema_D. The sequence goes on from JAFLSP010000023.1 coordinate 14,128, forward strand.
ACGAAATCATGGACATCGTGGAAATCATCAGCACGGGCAAGGGACAAGCCGCTTCGTTGCCGCCGCTGCATTCGTTCCGCCGCGCGATTATGCTAGAGATGAGCGGCGGCACGGCATTCCACGCGGACGACTACCGCCGCATTGCCCGCGCCGCGCAGGACACGATTGCCGCATTCTGGAAAAACCGCGCCACGCTCACCAAACTGGGGCGGCTGTTCTCGCGCAACCTCTTCCGCAACCTCGCCGCCCTGCCCCGCTCCGTGCCGCTTGCCGCGTACCGCAAGACCGTCGAGCGGCCGATTGTCGTCTTCGGCGCGGGGGAAAGCGCGGGGCAGACGATTGCGGCGATGCCGCGCGGCACATGGCGGTCGTGCTTCGTGCTTGCCGTCGATGCCGCGCTGCCCGTGCTCGTCGCAAGCGGCATCACGCCCCATGCAATCGTCGCCGTGGAAAGCCAGCTCGCCATCGAAAAAGCCTACATCGGCTGCACAAAAACGAACGCGACCATCTTTGCCGACATGACCTCGCGCCAGCAGGTGACGGCGCACACGACGGGGGCGGTCTGCTACATCGCGTCGCGCTTCGCGGACACGCGCTTCCTTGCCGACCTGCGCGCGCGCGGACTGCTCCCGCCAGACGTACCCGCCTTAGGCTCGGTCGGACTGACGGCGACCTATCTCGCGCTCAACCTGCGCGCCACGAGCGACGTTCCCGTGTACGTGACGGGGCTTGACTTCTCGTTCTCGCCCGGCATGACGCACACGCGCGGCGCGCCCGCCCACACCGCACGGCTCGCCGCGGCAAACCGCCTCATGCCCGCCGCCCGCTACGACGCGGCCTTCCGCACGGGCGCGGGGTTCGCGCAGGGCAAGAACGGCGCCGTCTGCACCGACCGCGCCCTGAGCGGCTACGCGCAGCAGTTCGCCGGCTTCTTCGGCGGCACGAAAAACCTCTTCGACCTCGGAGCAAGCGGGCTTCCGCTCGGCATCGCGCGCGCGGACGGCATCGCGGACACACCGCCATCACCGTATATATATAGAAAGAACGAATTATCATTCGGAGATGATTTACGGCAACACATCGACGCATTCTTTGCGCAAGAAACAGCCGCGCTCGAACGGCTGAAAGACCTGCTGACGCACGGCGAGCGCGCCGCGTCGCCCGGAACGACCGCACGGGAAGAAATCGCGCAGATGCTCGCGCGGCGCGAGTACCTCTACCTGCACTTCCCCGACGGCTACCAGTGCAATGCGGACGACCTCAGTTTTTTGAAGCGCGTGCGCGGCGAAATCGACGTGTTCCTGAAAGACCTGCGGCTTGCCGCCGCGCGCTAGTCCTCTTTTTCCCGCAGCACCGCAAGGAACGCGCTCTGCGGCAGCTCCACGTTGCCCACCATCTTCATGCGCTTCTTGCCCTCTTTCTGCTTTTCGAGCAGCTTGCGCTTGCGCGTGATGTCGCCGCCGTAGCACTTCGCCAAAACATCCTTGCGCACGGGGTTCACCGTCTCGCGCGCGATAATCTGGCTGCCGATTGCGCCCTGAATGGCAATCTTGAACTGCTGGCGCGCAATCTCGTCCTTGAGCCGCTCGCACACCTTGCGCGCGCGCGCCGTCGCCTCCGGCCGGTAGGCAAGCAGGCTGAGCGCGTCCACGCCCTTGCCGTTAATCAGGATGTCAACCTTGACCAAATCGGTGTCACGGTAGTCAATCACCTCGTAGTCAAAGGAGGCGTAGCCGCGGCTGTAGCTCTTGAGGCGGTCGTAGAAATCGAACAGCACCTCGGCGAGCGGCATCTCGTAGACCAGCTCCACGCGCTTCTCGTCAAGGTACTGCATGTTCTTCTGCTCGCCGCGCTTCTCCACGCAGAGCGAGACGACCGGGCCGATGTACTCCGCCGGCGTGATGATTGACGCGCGGATGTACGGCTCCTCGGCGCGCTGTATGCGCCCCTCGGGGAATTCCGTCGGATTGTCAATCGTCATCTCATCGCCGTTGGTCAGCGTGATTCTGTAGCGCACGCTCGGCGCGGTGAAGATGACCGCCTGCCCGTAGTCGCGCTCAAGCCGCTCCTCCACGATTTCAAGGTGCAAAAGGCCGAGGAAGCCGCAGCGGAAGCCGTTGCCGAGCGCGACCGAGTTGTCCTTCTCAAAGACGAGGCTCGCGTCGTTGAGCTTGAGCTTCTCCATGCTGTCCTTCAGCTCCTCGTAGTCGTTGGAGTCAATCGGATAAATCGACGAGAAGACGACGGGCTTCACTTCCTTGAAGCCGGCGAGCGGCTCGGCGGCGGGACTGTCGGCAAGCGTCACCGTGTCGCCCACGCGCACGTCGCTCACCGTCTTCACGCCCGAGACGATGTAGCCCACGTCGCCCGCCTCAAGCACGCCCGTCTCCTCGTACTTGATTCTGAAAATGCCCGCCTGCTCCACCTTGTATTCCGTGCCGCTGTGCATGAAGCGAATGGTATCGCCCTTCCGTATGCGCCCGTTCATGATGCGGATATGGATGATGACTCCCCGGTACTCGTCGTAGTGGCAGTCAAAGATGAGCGCCTGCGTCGTGCCGTCCGGGTCGCCTGCGGGCGGAGGGAACTTCGTCACGATGGCTTCCATCAGGTCGTCGATGCCCGCGCCGGTCTTCGCGCTCACCGCGACGGCATCGGCGGAATCGAGGCCAAGGTCACGGTCTATCTGCTGGCGTATGGCGGGAATGTCCGCGCTCGGGAGGTCAATCTTGTTGATGACGGGAACGATTGCCAAATCCTGCTCCATGGCAAGGTAGAGGTTGCTCACCGTCTGGCTCTCCACGCCCTGCGAGGCGTCAATCAGCAGCAGCGCGCCCTCGCACGACGCAATCGCCCGGCTCACCTCGTAGGAAAAGTCCACGTGCCCGGGCGTGTCCACGAAATTCAGCTCGTAGTCGTGCCCGTCCTTGGCGTGGTAGGGAATCGTCACCGCCTGGCTCTTTATGGTGATGCCGCGCTCGCGCTCGATGTCCATGTTGTCAAGAATCTGGTTCTTCATCTGCCGCTCGTCGATAATCTTCGCCTTCTGGATGAGGCGGTCGGCGAGCGTGGACTTCCCGTGGTCAATGTGCGCGACGATGCAAAAATTGCGCTTGTACTTCAGCTCTGTCATCGCACTGATTGTACCCGAAAACGCCGCGCAGGGCAAGCATGACGCCAAGAAACGCCCTGCCCGTGCCTGCGCTCACCCCTTGAGCGACAGCAGGTGCGCCTTGCGGTCGGCGGGG
>JAFLSP010000230.1 GCA_022510885.1 Treponema sp.
CAGTTCATGCAAGGTTATTAGGGCATCGCCCATAACATACAATCATCACCCATCAATGGAGGAACATGATGAAACGAATCATGCACAGGGCGGCACTCGCCGCAGCAGTAATCGCGCTCGCAGGGTGCGCGTCCACGAAAACAGCCACCGCGCCGGTCGCCAGCAAGGATGAAATCGACAAGGTGGTCGTGGTGGACTGGGAGGACCGGACGCTCGGCCTTGAGGCGAACCCCGCCTGGCTTGTCGAGGGGCGCAGGGGCAACTCCGACAAGCTGAAGCAGACGCTGAACATCGAGACAAACCGCATCGTGAAAATCAGCCCGGCGACGGGAAAGACGCAGGCACAGGCGCAGGCGTTCTCCCGCGCGGGCTTCGCGTACTCGCAGGCGGCGGAGCTGAACCAGAAGGTCATCGGGCGCGTGGGACAGGGGCTGAACGACGTGAACCAGCTGGAAGCCGTCTATCTTGCCGCGAGCGAGACCAAGGCGGACATGGCGGGGCTGCGCGAGGAGCGCGGCTTCTGGCAGAAGGTGCGCCGCACGAGCGCGGACACCAAGGAGCGCGAGGAATACTACGTCTATTACACCGTCTACTCGATGAGCCAGGAGACCTGGGACGCGCTCTGCAAGAAGTACCTGATGGACGTGATGGGCGGCGCGGATTTGACCACCGAGACGCAGAAGAAAATCGGCGCGCTGTTCAGCGAGATGAAGGCGGACGCGGACAAGAAGGAGCTGAAACAGGCGCAGGAGGAGGCCGCGCTCTACAAGGCGCAGATTGCGCGTCTTGAAGCGGAGAGCGCGAAGTACCGCGAGGCGCAGTCAGCCAAGAAGGACGCGGCACGGCAGGCAAGCGAGGAAGCCGCGTCGCTCGAAGATTTCTTGCAGTAGCAGGACATCTCTAAGGAGGCAAACATGCTTGCAAAACGGACGCTCGCGGCCATTTCCCTTGTGGCGGCGGTCTGCATTGGCGCGGCCGCGCAGCAGAGGGGGAACGTCGTCGTGCTCCAGACGGAGCTGCAGAACATATCGGGAAGCGCGTGGCTCTCCAATCATATCCAGGGCATGATTGAGGAGAACGTGCAGAAGTACACCGACTTCACCACCGTGGTGGACGAGGCGGCGGAGCGCAAGGTGAAGGAGCAGCAGCGCAGGTCGGAATCCACCGCGCACAGCGAGAGCGACATCATCGAAATCGGCAAACTCGTGAACGCCAAGCACGCGGTGTTCTCCTCCGTGCGCAAGGCGGGGAGCGCATACGTGCTGAGCATCGACTTCACCGACCTGACCACGGGCGTCCACAGGGCAAGCATCACGAGCCGCCAGTACGAGAGCCTTGAGCGGCTGTACGCCCGCCCCGGCGCGGTGGACGAGGTGACGCTCGCGCTGTGCGAGCGGCTCGGCATCGCCTTAAGCGCGACCCAGCGGTACGTGCTCCAGCACGGCGAGGGCGACCTTTCCGTGAGCCAGCAGCTTGAGCTGGAGAAGAAGGAGCAGGAGCGGTTCAGGGAGCAGATGAAGAGCCTTGACGCGCAGATTTCCGCGCTCAAGCTGTCCACCAAGGCGGACGCGGAGGCACAGCAGAAAAAACTTGAGGCGCTCGCCGCCATAAACGAGCAGAAGATGAAGGCGGCACAAGAGCGCGAGCAGCGGCTTGTGGAAGAGCAGAAACGGCGCGAGGCGGATTTGCTTGCGGAGGCGGGGCGCAAGGAAGCGTCCATCCAGCGGCGCAACAGCATGATTGAGGAAGTGGAGCGCAAGGTGAAGGACGTGCGCTCCGCAAACAGGCAGGACTTCAACATGACGGAGCGCCTTGCATTCCTTGAGACAAAGAAAAAGACCTTCCTTGAGCTGGAGGAGGAGTACGGGCGCGTCATACAGGAAATCGACGCGGCGGCGGAGAAAGAGACTGCCGCAAAGATGGCCGAGATTGACGCGCGGCCGTGGCGCGCCGCCGAACTTTCGGGCGGAAAGCCGTCGCTCGCCGCGCAGGAGCGTCGGGAACATGAGCGTGAGACAGTTCGCGCCGAAGTGCTTGCGAAAGCGGAGGCCGAGAAATCCGCCGTGGAGAAAGAACTGCGCCCCAAGAGCGACGCGCTGCTGCTGGAAATTGTCGATGACTACCGCTTCCTTGAAAAGACGGCCGTCACCATTTCTTCGCTGAAAAACGAAAAGGAACTTCAGTACAGCA
>JAFLSP010000231.1 GCA_022510885.1 Treponema sp.
CCTACTTCCGCCGCTCAAACTCGAATGCGTGGAGGAACTGCCTTGCTCGCTCGGTTTCGGGGGAGGTGAAGAATTTTTCGGGGGCGGCTTCCTCCACAATCACCCCGTCATCAATGAAGATGATTCTGTCGGCTACTGCCCGTGCGAACTCCATCTGGTGCGTCACAATCAGCATCGTGCGCTTTTCCTTGGCAAGATCCATCATCACGTCAAGCACCTCGCGAACCATCTCGGGGTCAAGCGCGGCGGTCACCTCGTCAAAAAGAAGCACCTCGGGATTCATGCAGAGCGCGCGCACAATCGCAACGCGCTGTTTCTGCCCGCCCGAAAGCTGCCTCGGATAAGCGTCCTTTTTGTCGAGCAGGCCAACTCGCGAAAGGAGTTCCTCCGCCTGCCTCGCCACTTCCGCCTTGTCGCGCTTCTGCGCCTTGAGCGGCCCGAGCATCGCGTTTTTCATCACAGTGAGATTCGGGAAAAGGTCGTAGCTCTGGAAGACCATTCCGATTTTCTGGCGGATGAGGTGCATGTCGCGCTTCCTGTTGCTGATTACCTCGCCGTCAAGCAGAATCTCTCCGCCCTGAATTTCCTCAAGCCCGTTGATGCAGCGGAGGAGGGTGCTTTTTCCGCAGCCGGACGGCCCAAGAATCACCACGACCTCGCCGCGCTCCACATCAAGCGAGACGCCTTTGAGGATGCCGCCCGCCTCCTTGTAGTCCTTTCTGATATTCTTCACTTCGAGCAGTGCCATCTAACTTTCCTTCTGACGCTTTTCGATTTTGCCCGCGAGCACCGAAAGCGGCCAGCAAACAATAAAATACAGCAGAAAAATCAGTCCGTAGACCGCGATTGACGCGGTGGGAAGCGTGAGCCTGTTCGCCTCGATAATCTGCTGCCCGATTTTCACAACTTCGATTACGCCCACGAACACGACGAGCGATGTCGTCTTAATCATCCGCGTCACAAGATTCATCGCGAGCGGAACGAGCCGCCTCACGGTCTGCGGGATAATCACATAGAAAAAAATCTGGCGTTCCGTCAAGCCGATTGCCCTGCCGCTCTCGTACTGATGCTTCGGAATCGAAACGAGCGCGCCGCGCACAAGGTCTCCCATCTCGGCAGTGCCCCAGAGCGTGAACACCCAGATTGAGGCCGCCTCGCCGGAGATGGAAAGCCCGAACGCGTGCGTGATTCCGAAGTACGCCAAAAAAAGCAGAACCATCTGCGGCATAATCCGCATGAACTCAAGGTAAACGCGGCAGAGAATTTTAAGCGGACGAAATTTCACCGTCATCACGATTCCGAAGAGAAATCCGAAAAAAAGCGAGAGCAGGACGGACACCGCCGCAATCTGCACGGTTACGCCAAGCCCGCCCAAAAGCCGCACGAAATTCCTTCCGCGGAAAAGAACCCCCACCGAGGACGCAACCGCGCTAAACGCTTCCGAACTGTCCATGTCGCAGCCTCCTTTCAAGATAGTAGCCCAGCAGGGAAATGGGCAGAAGGATGACGAAGTAGGCAATCACAAGAAGAAGGAGCGATTCCTGCGTCTTGTAGTAAAGCCCAATCAAATCTTTGGCGACGTACATCAAATCGGCGAGAGCCACCGCGCTGAAAACCGAAGTCTCCTTCAGCATGAAAATGAAATTGGCGACAAGCCCCGGAACGGACACTGCGACAGCCTGCGGAAGGACGATGTAGCGCACAAGCTGAAGCCGCGTCAATCCGATGCAAAGCCCGCTCTCAATCTGCGGACGGCCGACTGTCTCAAGCGCGCTGCGGAACGTCTCCGCCATGTAACTGCCTCCAAGGAACGTCAGCCCGATGACGCCGCACTGCTCGGACGAGAACTTGATTCCCATCCTTGGGAGCGCGAAGTAAAGGAAGAAAAGGTCAATCAGAAGGGGCGTGTTCCGCGAAAGCTCGATGTAGACACGGGCGACCGCGCGGAGGACGGGAACTTTCCAGTAGCGCACCACGGCGCAAAAAAGCCCGACAATCAGAGAGAGAGCGATTCCGAAAAGCCCGATTCTGAGCGTGAGAAAAGCCGCGTCAACGTACATCGGCGCGACTTCTTTTATAAAATCAAAGTCCATAATCAAAAAAGGCGGTTTTGACTGGAGGATTCAAAACCGCCGAAAAGTATATCAGATTTTCTGATTTTATGGAATAAGAGC
>JAFLSP010000232.1 GCA_022510885.1 Treponema sp.
AATGCGCCGATTTTCTTCTGCGTCTCGGTGGTCAGGTCTGCGCCGCCCATGATGTCCATGAGGTACTTGCGGCAGAGTGCGTCCCAGGTCTCCTTGCTCATGGAGTAGACGGTGTAGTAGATGTACTGCTCGCTCTTTGCGCCGGTGTCGGCGTTGGTGGTGCGCACTTTCTGCCAGAAGCCGGTCTCCTCGCGCAGGCCGCTCATGTCCGCCTTGGACTCGCTCGCCGCCACGAAGAGCGCCTCCAGCTGCCCCGCGTCGTTCAGACCCTGCCCCACGCGGCCGATGACCTTCTGGTTCAGCTCCGCCGCCTGCGTGTACGCGAATCCCGCGCGGCTCAGTGCCTGCGCGGTCGCCTCGGTCTTTCCCACGGCGCGGCTGTACTTCACCACCCTGTCGGACGTGACGTTCGTCCACTGCTCCTTGAACGTGTCCGCGTTGCCGCGCGTCAGGTTCTTGAGCCATATCGGGACGGAAGGCTCACCCAAGGTGCGCTCTGCCCAGTCCACCACAACAACCTTGTCCACCTCGTCGCCGTTTGCCCCTGGCACGCTTACCGACACGCTCAGGCCGCTGTCCGACACATGTACGTCAGCGCCCGCAACTTTAGTGGAGCCGCAGCCCGCAAGCGCGAGCGCCATGACAGCGGCTGCCGCCGCCCCGATTGCCTTTGTCTTTTTCATTTTTTTCCTCCTGAAATGAAAGACTATAATTTCAAGGCCGCGCCCAAATCTTTCTGGAGCGCGTCCTCGATTTCCTTTGCCAGCGCGGGATACGCCTTTTTCTTGGCGTTCTCCAGCGTGTAGGCGACTGCCTTTTCTTTCGCCGCCGTCTCGTAAGAATAGACGGAGTTTCCGCCTCTGCCCGTGATTTTTATGCTCACCGCCGGCATTATGGAAAGCGGCTCGCTTCCGCTTTCGCCGTCGTCAATCAGGACGCTCGCCGTGTAGTTCGCGCCCGCCGTCGTTTTTGCCACGGTAAGCCCGCACTTGCTGAGCGCGGTGGAGACCGCCTGTTCTATCGTGCGGTTGTAGTCGCCCGGCGCGTCAATGTAGACGGTGCACTCTTTCTTCGCCGTCTCCGCAATCACGGGAATCTGCGCCACTTTGTCGCGCTCAGCGCTGTACGCCGCCTCGTCCTTTGGCGATATGATTCTTCCGTATTCGAGTTTCTCCAGCAAAATGCCGCCCGCGTCCCACGCCGTCTTGCAGCGCGAGATGCGCGTGAACGGGTCTCGCTCCGCCGCCGCGTTCTCATACTGCCCGAGAAACGTTTTGAGCGCGCCGTCAATCTGCGGCTTGTACTGCTTCCATGCCGTCGCTCGGTTCATGTACGCCACGCAGTACCACTTCTTTTCTTTCTTGTAGTAGTACGGCTCCGTGTGCTCCAGCGCGAAAAGGCTCACCTCGGACGAGACGCGCACGTCGTCAACAACGGTCGTCCGCTCGTCTACGGAAGCCCCGCTCGTGATTGACTGCATCGTGGTGGATAGGTTCGCGCTCACGTTGGTCTGAAAATACCGCGCAATCTGCGACATCGCGTCCGTCTGCGCCGCCTCCGCCGTCTTTCCGCTCCCGCGCTGCGCGAGGAACTCCGTGTCAGGGTAGACGGTGCGGTGGTTCGTCACCCATTCGGGCATGGGCGCGGTCTTTGCGAACGCGGCTGAGGCGAGCAGCAAGCCCGCCAGAAGTCCGAGTGATTTTCTCATGCGTCTTCCTCTGTCTTTTTCCCCGCCGAACGCCGCGCCACGGTGTCGTTCGTGCGCTTGATGTTCCCCGCAACCGCCGTGATGAAGTCCGCGTAGCCCTCCATCGCGGCGACGATGTTCAAATACGGCACGATGCTGTCGTTTATGAGCGAGACAATCGGCTTTTTGAGCGACGACGCGCTCTCGCCCTTGCCCGCCTTCGCCTTTATGTAAGCGTCGTGCGCCGCCGCAAAGCCGTCCTGCGCCTCGCGCAAGGAAGCCACCAGCTCCGCCACGCCGGAAAGCGCGGCGATTTTCTCCGTTGCCTTGCCCAAGTCCTCCAGCAATGACTCCGTGAGCGCGGTCTGCTCGGCGTAGCCTTTCGATGTCATGCCGCGCCCGTATTTGTCCAAGGTGGCGTACACGTCCTGTGCCGCCGCCT
>JAFLSP010000233.1 GCA_022510885.1 Treponema sp.
CGCCCTTCTGCGGGCAAGAAGTATGCCTCTTCGTCATCGTCGAACAGCTCTTCGGGCGTAACATCCCAGTCGCCCACGAACTCAAGCTTCATCTTGCCCTTGCCGATTCCAAGCAGGCGCGGCTTGGGCTTGAACAGGTTGGCGATTGCCGCGAAAATCCCCGGGCGGCGCACGGAGAGCGTCACGGGCTTCTCGCCCATGTCCTCAATCTGCACGGGAACATGGCGGGCGTGCTCCACGTACTGCGCGGGGTTGCCCAAAAAGTCGCTCATTGTGATTACAAGCATGATTCACCTCCATAATTTTCGACAACGAAAAAAGTTTCAAGTTTTTTCGTTGTCGAAAACGCGATTTTGCAGCGAAGCGAAAAATCGCAATAACAATACACGAGTTTTTGTAGTTTTCGGTCGCAAACAAAAACTCGAAGTTAAAATCTGCCGCGCCATTCGTGCGGCGGATTTTAACATCCGTTGTTTTCCGTACATTATAGCACGGAATCGGAAAAAAATAAACATCGAATCGAAGGAGATTTAGACAATGCTGTACCGACAGAAGAAGGACACCTACATCCGCAACTACGACGGCGTGGGGTACATCACGAGCACGGGGCTTTTCAACGACCGCTGCACGAACGAGAGCGGGACGGCGTTCCTGTGCGCGCTCGACAGGCGCGCGCGGACGCTCGACGAGCTTGTGGACAGGATAATGCCCGCGTTCGAGGGCGAGGGCGTGGGGCGCGAGACGGTTCGGGCGGACGCGGCGGAGTTCTACGCCGCGCTTGAGGCGGACGGCTTCATCGTCGCCGGCGAGAGCGAGGAGGAGCTTTCTGCGAAGGACAGAGGCTTCACCTACGGCGCGGTGCTCCCCAAGACGGCGCGGGACGACTTCACGCCCACGATACAGCGGGCGGACTCAAGCACGCAGGAATTCCTGGAGAAACACTTCGCGGGGAGGCCGCACCTGACGAGCTTCCAGATAGAGCTGACGTCGCGCTGCAACGAGCGGTGCGTCCACTGCTACATCCCGCACGACCTCAAGCTGCACGACATCAGCGAGGAGCTATATCACAGCGTGCTGAACCAGCTCTCGGAGATGGGCGCGCTCTCCGTCACTTTGAGCGGCGGCGAGTGCATGTGCCACCCGAAGTTCAAGGACTTCCTGCGGGCGGCGAAGGGGCACGACTTCTACGTGAACATCCTCTCGAACCTCACCCTGCTCGACGACGAGATAATAGCGATAATGAAGGAGGGCAACGTGTCGTCCGTGCAGACATCGCTCTACTCGATGATTCCCGAGCACCACGACGCGATAACCACGGTCAAGGGCAGCTTCCAGAAGACGCGCGACAACATCCTGCGCCTCATCGAGAACGATTTGCCGCTGCACGTGTCCTGCCCCACGATGAAGGGCAACAGGGACGACTTCGGCGACGTGATGAGGTGGTGCCACGAGCACAAGATACGGGCGCAGACCGACTACATAATGATGGCGGAGTACAACCACGGCACGGGGAACCTGGCGAACCGGCTCTCCGTGGAGGAGGCGGGGAAGGTCATCGCGAGCATCATGGCGGACGACGAGGAGTACCAGAGGGGCGTGCTTGAGCCGGACTTCATGGAGAGGTGCGACTCGCTCACGCACGACCCGGAGCGCAGGCTGTGCGGCGTGGGAATCTCGTCGTGCTGCATGGTGGCGAACGGCAACGTGTACCCTTGCGCGGGGTGGCAGGAGATGGTGCTGGGGAACGTGGCGGAGACGCCGCTGCGCGAGATATGGGAGAAGTCGGAGAGGATTCAGTGGCTTCGCTCGCTCAAGTTCAAGGATTTGGGGAACGGCGAGTGCTGCAAGTGCAGGAATGCCGCATTCTGCGCGCCCTGCATGGTGAGGAACGCCAACGAGAGCAGGACGGGCGACCCGCTTGAGATAAACCGGCACTTCTGCGCCGTCGCCGCCGAGAACCGCCGCATAGTGACCGAGTGGCGCGAGCGGAAGCTGCGGGAGCGCGCGAGATGACGGACTGGCACGCGCACGTGGGGCAGTGGCACGATATTTACTACGACCCCGCCGCGGTGGTTCGCGCGCTCGCGGCGTGCGGCACGGACGAAACGTGGCTCTCGTCCACGT
>JAFLSP010000234.1 GCA_022510885.1 Treponema sp.
TGGCGCGTACACTGCGCTTATCACCCCGATGAATTCAGACGGCTCGGTGGATTTTGACGGATTCCGCAAGAATGTCCGCTTTCAGCTTGAGCAGGGCATAGACGGACTGGTTCCGCTTGGAACTACGGCGGAGACTCCCACTTTGGACGAGCGTCCCGGCGAGGAAGAGGACAAAATCGTCGGAATCGTTTTTGAGGAAGTCCGCGCGTTCGAGAAATCCTCCGGCAAAAAAATCCCCGTGATACTCGGAGCCGGCAGCAACAACACGCGCGACGCGGTGGCATACTGCGAGCGCGCGAAAAAGGCTGGCGCGGACGCGGCTCTTGTCGTCACGCCATATTACAACAAGCCTTCAAAAGAGGGAATCTTCCGTCATTTTGAGGCGGTCTCAAAAGTGGGCATCCCGATTATCGTCTACAACATCGCGGGGCGGACAGGAACGAACATCCCCACGGATTTGCTCGCGCGGATTGCGGAGCTTCCGAACATCGCCGGCGTGAAAGAGGCGAGCGGAAGCATCAGCCAGATGATGGAAGTGATTGCCCAGGTAAAAAGCCGCCATCCTGATTTCGCGGTCTTGAGCGGAGACGACGGTCTCACCCTCCCCCTGCTTGCGGCGGGCGGAGACGGAATAATTTCCGTGGTATCCAACCTTGCGCCCGCAACAATGCACGCGCTTGCGCAGGCGGGACTTGACGGCGACTTTGCGAAGGCGCGCGAAATCCACTACAGGATGATGCCGATTTTCAAAGCGGCGTTCGTTGACGGAAACCCCGCTTCCATTAAATACGCGATGAACCTTGCGGGAATGCCCGCCGGAACGCTCCGGCTTCCTCTTGTGGAAGTGAACGACGAGGCGAAGAAAATCATCGAGAAAGCGGTGAAGGACTGCGGACTGTAAAGGCTTTGGGGGTATCCGCAACGAGCACGAATGTGCGAAGTTTCAAGCGGGCTTCCCCCTCCTTAATGTAATTTTGACTAAACGGAGAGTTTAAAATCAGCCACTGAACTTGCGTGGCTGATTTTTAGGAGAAGATTATGGCAGAGAAAATAAAGGTCGGTGTGCTGGGCGCGACTGGGATGGTCGGGCAGCGTTACATCAAGCTTCTGGAGGACCATCCGTGGTTCGAGGTGAGTTACGTGGCGGCGTCGCCGAGGAGCGCGGGCAAGAAGTACCGCGAGGCGGTGGCGGAGCGTTGGCTCATCGGAGCGGAGATTCCTGCGGGCGTGGCGGACCTGATTGTTGAGGACGCGAACGACGAGAAAAAGGCACTCGGAAAGTGCCGCTTCGTGTTCTCCGCGCTGGAGATGGGCAAGGACGAAATCAAGGCTCTGGAGGCGGCGTATGCGGCGGAGGGAATTCCTGTCGTATCGAACGCGAGCGCGAACCGCTGGACCGATGACGTTCCGATGCTCGTGCCGGAAATCAATTTCAGCCATCTTGATGTGATAGACGCGCAGAAAAAGAGCCGCGGCTGGAACAAGGGCTTCATCGTCGTGAAGCCGAACTGCAGTTTGCAGACTTACATGATGCCGCTCCACGCGCTGATTCAGGCGGGCTATCCCGTAAAGCGCATGATTGTGACGACTTTGCAGGCTACAAGCGGCGCGGGCTATCCGGGAGTTCCATCGTTCGACATGATTGACAACATCGTGCCGTTCATCGGCGGCGAGGAGGAGAAGACCGAGCGGGAATGCCTGAAAATACTCGGCACTGTGAGCGGCGGAAAGATTGAGTGCGCGGCGGGGCCTGCGGTATCGTCAACCTGCACGCGAGTTCCTGTAGTTGACGGCCACACGGCGTGCGTCAGCCTTGAATTCGACCTGCCGGAAGAAAAGAAGCCCTCGCTCGAAGAGATTGAGCGGGTGTGGACTGCCTACACGAGCCTTCCACAGGAACTGAATCTTCCGAGCGCGCCTGAGCATCCGATTGTTGTGCGCCACGAGCAGAACCGCCCCCAGCCGCGCCGTGACCGCGAGTGCGAGAAGGGGATGGCGTGCGTCATCGGGCGGCTCAGGCAGTGCAATGTCTTTGACGTGAAGTTCGTCGCGCT
>JAFLSP010000235.1 GCA_022510885.1 Treponema sp.
AGCACGTGTTGTAGAGGTCGTCAAAGTACACGCTCCGGATTGCGTAGCCGCCCGCGTCCGCGTGGCCGTCAAGCCGCATGAGCCGGGAGACGCGCGCCTCCTGCACCCTGAGGATGCCTTCGGGAGAGACGTATTTGTGCTCGTTGCGGTATCTCATGTCCACACAGCCTCGCAAGTTACCGAATGTTCGGGAAAGCAAGTCTTATTTTATAGAAATCGGCGGGGAGTGTCAAACATTCGCGTGGGGCGTTCCCCGCTTCCTCACCAGCACAGGTATCCTTCCACCGAATAAAATCCCTTGCCCTGCCGCTCCCCGCTTTTGGAGTACGGCTCATGCACATGCGCGGATGTCAGCACGAGCGTCCGCCCGCCGCCGACGGCGATGACGAGCGGCTCATGGGACGCAGAATCATCCCCGTTCCTTCTCGGCGACATGAGCGGGCGCACGGTGTCGCTTATGTCGAAGGTCTCGCCGTCAATGGCAACCGTTATGGCGACCTCGCCCTCTATGCCGTGCTCGGTGTACGTGAAGTGCCGCAGGTGCGAGTACGCGGACACGTCAATCACCGCGTCCGTTCCGCCCAGGTCAAACCATAGGTCGGGTGACGCTCCACTTCTTGCCATCTCACGGCTGAACCCGAACGTCTTTTCAAAGTCCGTGCCGTCCGCGCGCGCCCACGTGGGCAGACGCGCATTCTTTCGGCTCAGCCCGAGCCACGACCCGTACACCGAAAGCATCTCCTCCGCGCTCAGCGCGTCTTTTGCGCCCTCCGCCACGGGAACGCCGTCAGAGAGCAGCCCGTGCGCGCGGTAAACCCGCACAATCCGCGCGACCTGGCTCCAGTCTGCCACGTCCACGATGTTGAGCGGGGTCACGCTCCCCACAAGGCACGCCGCGGCAAGGACAAGGAACGACAGATGCGCCCACGCGCCGCTTCGCACGAAAGTCAGCGCGCACGCGGCAAGGCTGAACGCGATGTACAGGAGGCTCGCGACCCGCGCCTGCGTATAGCCGTATGCGCTCACGCGGATTGCGAACGACGCGATTTGCGCCGCAATCAGCGGCAGCATGAGCAGCGCGCCGTACTTGCGGAAGAGCGAGAGAAGCCGTCCTTCCAACGGCAGCGAGCAAAAATAGAAGAAAAGGTAGAACGCCGTCGCAATCGACACGAAAGGATTGATTTTCCCCACCGGCATGGTCAGCGTGAAAAGGCACTTGGCAAGGTACACGTACAGCACAAAAAGCAGCGCGATTCCGAGCGGAAACAGTATGCGCAGTACGACCGTCCTGTACGCCACGGAGAACGAGATTTCCCCGCGTTTTCGTGCCGCAAATGCCACGAAAATCCCCGGCGACAGGGCGCAGAACGGAATCGCCACGCACAGCCATTGTGCTATCGACTCGGCCGCGCGGGGAGGGGTAAAGACTAACTTTATGAACGCGAGACACACATTCAGAAGTCCCAGGAAGGCGCAGAGGGAGGAGATGCCCGCAATCACCGCCGAGACGACGCAGTTCGCCGCCGCAATGTCCGTTCCCTGCTCGCACGCAAGGAGAAAGAGGATGACCGCCACGAGCGCGAGCGCCATGCCGCCCAAAAGCACGTAAATATGCGCTTCGTCTATGTGCGCTATAAGCGGCGGAAACGCGGCGAGCGACAGGACGGCGATTACCGCTTGACAGACAAACTGCGTCCTCCGCCCGCGCCGCCGCTCCAAGAGCAGCTGCACCGCCACCGCAAGCAGCATACCGAGCGCGCATCCTTCTGCAATCTGCTTCGCGCGTAGCATGAACGCCGCGCGTTCGGCAATGCGGGTATCCTCGCCCACCGCGCGGAAGAGGTCATAGGCGGATGCGTCCAGTGCCACGGCTACTGCGGCGGCAATCCCCAGCACGAACAGCGCGGGAAAGCGGCTCACGGCGGGCTTTACGGCCTGCCACAGTTTGGAAAAAACGTTCGGGATAGAAAAGCGTCCCATGCGCATAGTCTAGCACGGAACCTGTACGGACGCAAGCAA
>JAFLSP010000236.1 GCA_022510885.1 Treponema sp.
CAGGCGATTGAAAACAAAAAAATCTGCGGCGACGGCGAGTTCACGAAAAAATGCTGCGGCTTTCTTTCCGATGTGTGCCGGAATGAAAAAGTCCTGCTTACGACATCCTGCACGCACGCGCTTGAGATGGCGGCGCTCCTCTGCGATATTCAGGACGGCGATGAGGTGATTCTTCCGTCGTTCACATTCTGCTCAACGGCGGATGCGTTTGTCCAGCGCGGCGCGCGGCTTGTGTTCGTCGATATACGCCCCGACACGATGAACATCGACGAGAAGAAAATCGAGCGCGCGGTTACGGAGCGGACGAAGGCCATCGTCCCCGTCCACTACGCGGGAGTCTCGTGCGAGATGGACGAGATAAACGCAATCGCAAAACGGCACGGACTAAAGGTCGTGGAGGACGCGGCGCAGGCGATTTTTTCCACGTACAAGGGAAAACCGCTCGGAACGCTCGGCGACTACGGCTGCTTTTCGTTCCACGAGACAAAAAATCTCAGCATGGGCGAGGGCGGCGCGATTGTCGTGAACACGGACACGGCGGATTTTGAGGAAGCGGAAATCATCCGCGAGAAGGGAACGGACAGAAGCCGGTTTTTCCGCGGGCAGGTTGACAAGTACACATGGGTCGCCTACGGCTCGTCGTATCTTCCGAGCGAGCTAAACGCGGCGTACCTTTTCGCGCAACTGGAAAAGTCCGGCGTGATTCAGGAAAACAGGATGCGCGTCTGGAACCTCTACAATGAGGCCCTTGCGCCGCTTGCCCGCGCGGGGCGCATTGAAGTCCCGTTCGTTCCCGAAGGCTGTGTGCACAACGCGCACATGTTCTATATAAAGTGCGCGGATTTTGCGGAGCGGAGCGCGTTCATTGCGTTCATGAAAGAGCGCGGGATTTCATGCCCGTTCCATTACATTCCGCTGCATTCCGCGCCCGCGGGGAAAAAGTACGGACGCTTTGACGGCGAGGACGAGTTCACCACAAAAGAAAGCGAGCGGCTCGTCAGGCTTCCGCTGTTCTACGGGCTTTCCGACGAGGACGCGGAAAAAGTAATCTCAGCCGTAAAGGAATTCTATGAAAGACATTAGTGTCGTCATCCCCGTCTACAACAGCGAGGAGTGCGTGGCGGAAATTTCCCGGCAGATTGCGGACGCGCTCAAGGATTTTTCTTACGAGCAGATTATGGTGAACGACGCGAGCCGCGACGGAAGCTGGGCGGAAATCGAAAAGGTGTGCGCGAAGAATCCCCGCGTGGTTGGCGTGAACCTCCGCAAGAACGGCGGGCAGGACAGCGCGATTCTTGCGGGGCTTAACCTTGCGCAGGGAAAATACGTGGTGATTATGGACGACGACCTCCAGCACTCGCCCTATGACATCCCCAAACTTCGCGCGGAAATCGAAAAAGGCTTTGATGTGGTGTACGCGGACTTCGAGACGAAAAAGCAGAAGCTCTGGAAGAACCTCGGCAGCTGGTTCAACGGAAAAATCAGCGAGGTCGCCATCGGAAAGCCCCGGAACGTGTATCTTTCGCCGTTCAAGATTGTCGAGCGCGGCGTCGTGCAGGAGATGATTCGGTACGAGAACCTTTTTCCGTATATCGACGGCCTCATTTTCCAGACGACGCGGAACATTTCGCAGATAAAAATCGAGCACCACGAGAGGACGCTCGGAAAGAGCAATTACAGTTTCGCAAAGTCGGTCAAGGTTTTTCTGAGGATGCTGTTTGCGTTTTCGACTGCGCCGCTCATGCTCTCCTCGTTCGTCGGAATGTTTTCCGCGTTCGTGGGGCTTGTTCTTTCGGTCGTGTACTTTATTGACTTTCTTCGGGGAAAGGCGGACGTTACCGGATGGACGACCATCGTCATTCTCATTCTGATTCTCGGCGGGCTGATTCTGCTTTCGCTCGGAGTTGCTGGGGTTTACATCGGGCGCGTGTATCTCACCGTGAGCAGAAGCCCGAAGTTCCTTGTAAAGCAGGTCGTGAATCCGCATGAACAAGAAAACTAGCATTTTCCGC
>JAFLSP010000237.1 GCA_022510885.1 Treponema sp.
AACAGTTGCAGTCCTGCTTGCGCCCGGTTTTGAGGAAATCGAGGCGATTACGGTCATTGACTACCTGCGCCGCGCGGAAATCGGCGTGACCACGGTCGCCGTGCCTGCTGAGGGCGCGGAGGGGACGACGGTCACCGGCTCGCACGGCATTCCCGTCGTGGCGGACACCACGCTTGCCGCATACCGCGCCGCGCGGACGGTTCCCGACGCAATCTATTCCCCCGGCGGTATGCCCGGCGCGGCGAACATCGGCGCGAACGCCGACGCGCTCGACCTGATTGCCGCCGTCGCGGGCGCGGGAAAGCTGGTCGCCGCGCTCTGCGCCGCGCCCGTGGTCGTGCTCGCAAAGACGGGGCTGCTTGCGGGCAGACGCTACACGTGCTACCCCGGCATGGAGGAGTCGCTCGCCCAATGGTGCGGCGGCGCGGACAAGGCGCGCGAATGCACCGCAGGCGCGACGCTCGTCCCCGGCGTGCCCTTCGTGCATGACGGCAACGTGCTGACGGGGCGCGGGCCGGGCACGGCGGAGCAGTACGCCATGGAGTTCGTGCGCCTGCTCTCCGACGAAAACACCCGCGACAAGGTTGCCGCGGGTGCCTGTCAGCGGGGGTACGAGAAGCCTACGGCCTGACGATGATGCGCTCCAGCTCCGGCTTCTTCGCGAGGTCCTTCTTCAGCCCCTCCTCGCGCGCCTTGTTGCGGTAGGCGGGGTCCTGGAAGCTGTAGGTGAAGTTGGTGTGCACGTCGTAGGTGCCGTTCATGATGGCGTATGCGTCCTCGGTCATCACCAGCTCCTCGTCGGTCGGGATGACAAAGACCTTCACCTTGCTGTCGTCCGCGCTGATGCAGGTCTCGCAGTTGGAGGAGTTCGCGAGCGCGTTCTTCTGGGGGTCAATCTTGATTCCCAGGAACTCCAGCCCCTCAAGCGACTTGGCGCGGATAATCGGCGAGTGCTCGCCCACGCCCGCGGTGAAGACAATCGCGTCCACCGGGCCGACCGCCGCCGTGTACGCGCCGAAGTATTTCTTGAGCCGGTAGCACTCCATGTCGAGCGCGAGCTGCGCCCTCTTGTCGCCCTTCTCTGCCGCGCCCGTCACGTCGCGGCGGTCGGTGTACTGCCCCGTGATTCCGAGCAGGCCGCTCTTCTTGTTCATCGCCGTGTCCATCTCCGCCGCGCTCATGCCCGTCTCGCGCATGATGTAGAAAGGCAGCGCGGGGTCCATGTCGCCGCTCCGCGTGCCCATCACCAGGCCCTCAAGCGGCGTTAGCCCCATCGTCGTGTCGTAGCAGCAGCCGTTCCTGACCGCGCACATGGACGCGCCGTTGCCCACGTGGGCGATAATCACGTTCGTGTCCTTGGGCGCCTTGTGCAGGAGGACGGAGGCGCGCTTCGCCGTGTACAGGAAGCTCGTGCCGTGGAAGCCGTAGCGGCGCGCCGCGTACTTCTCGTACCACTCGTGCGGAATGGCGTACATGAACGACGACGGCGGCATGGTCTGGTGCCAGGCGGTGTCCATGACGGCAACGTGCGGCACGTCCGGCAGCACCTTCTGCGCCGCCTCGATGCCCATGATGTTGGCGGGCATGTGGAGCGGCCCCAGCCCGATGACGGAGCGGAAGGTGTCCAGCACCTCGGGCGTGACCTTGACGCTCTTGGTGAACTTGTCGCCGCCGTGCAGGACGCGGTGCCCCACCGCGCCAATCACGCCCATGTCGGCAATCACGCCGTGCTCCTTGTGGGTAATCGCGTTCAGAATCAGCTCAATCGCCTCCTTGTGCGTGGGGCACGGGCTTTCCAGCTCGAAGGTGTCCTTCCCCTTGGGCTTGTGCGTAATCACCGAACCGTCCTGCGTGACGCGCTCCACGACGCCCGTCGCAAGGACATCCTTGTTGTCCCAGTCATAGACCTGGTATTTTGCGGAAGAAGAGCCGCAGTTCAACGTGAGAATAACCATATCAGCCTCTGATATAAAAAGGATATGC
>JAFLSP010000238.1 GCA_022510885.1 Treponema sp.
ATAGTCGAAGGACTGTAAACAAAGGAAAACAGAATTATGGCAAAAGTCATAGGCATTGACCTTGGAACGACGAACTCATGCGTCGCCGTCATGGAGAACGGCGAGCCGGTGGTAATCCCCAACCAGGAGGGGAACAGAACCACGCCGTCCATCGTGGCGTTCACGAGCCAGGGGGAGCGCGTGGTGGGACTGCCCGCGCGCAACCAGATGGTCACGAACCCCCAGAACACCGTGCACTCCATCAAGCGGTTCATCGGGCGGCGCTACGGCGAGATGGAGAAAGACGCGCGCCTGATGCCCTACACGGTGAAGGACAACGGCTCTGACGTGCGCGTCGTGGTGGACGAGGCCGGCCAGAAGCGCGAGTACAGCCCGCAGGAGGTGTCCGCGCTCATCCTGCAGAAGATGAAGAAGGCGGCGGAGGACTACCTTGGCTGCGCGGTGACGGAAGCGGTCATCACCGTGCCGGCGTACTTCGACGACTCCCAGCGGCAGGCCACCAAGGACGCGGGCAGAATCGCGGGGCTGATAGTCAAGCGCATCATCAACGAGCCGACGGCGGCCGCGCTCGCGTTCGGCTTCAGCAAGGGAACGGAGCAGAGAAAGACGCTCGCGGTCTACGACCTGGGCGGCGGCACGTTCGACGTCACCATCCTTGAGATGGGCGACGGCGTGTTCGAGGTGAAGGCGACGAACGGCAACACCCACCTGGGCGGCGACGACTGGGACCGCGCCATCGCCGACTGGCTGATGAGCGACTTCAGGAACAACACGGGCATAGACCTCACCAAGGACAACATGGCGCTCCAGCGCGTGCATGAGGCAGCGCAGAATGCCAAGGTCGCGCTGTCCAGCCAGACGGTGACGGACATCTCGCTGCCCTTCATCACCGCGGACTCCACCGGCCCCAAGCACCTGCAAAAGCAGCTGACGCGCGCGCAGTTCGAGCAGATGACGGCGGACCTGTTCGAGGCGACGCGCGCGCCGTGCGAGAACGCCATGCGCGACGCGGGCATCAAGGCGGCGGACATAGACGAGGTGATACTGGTGGGCGGCTCCACCCGCATGCCAAAGGTGCAGGAGATGGTGCGGGACATATTCGGCAAGGAGGGGCTGCGCTCGGTGAACCCCGACGAGGCCGTCGCCCTGGGCGCGGCGGTGCAGGGCGGCGTGCTTGACGGCGAAGTGCACGACATCCTGCTGCTGGACGTGACCCCGCTCTCGCTGGGCATAGAGACCGTGGGCGGCGTGTTCACGCGCCTCATCAACCGCAACACCACCGTGCCCGCGCGCGCCACGAAGCTCTTCTCCACCGCCACGGACAACCAGAAGACCGTGACCATACACGTGCTGCAGGGCGAGCGCGACATGGCGGACCAGAACCGCACGCTCGGCGAGTTCGACCTGACGGACATACCGCCCGCCCCCCGCGCCAAGCCCAGGATAGAAGTGTCGTTCGAGATAGACGCGAACGGCATCACGCACGTGAGCGCGAAGAACCTTGACACGGGCAAGGAGCAGCACATACAGGTGCGGGCTTCCAGCGGGCTGAGCGAGGAGGAGATACAGCGCATGACGCGGGAGGCGGAGGTCAACGCCGACAGCGACAAGCGCAGGCGCGAGGCGGCGGAGGCGCGGAACGCCGCGGAGAACGTGCTGTACGCCGCGGAGGACGTGCTGAAGCAGAGCGCGGACATGCCGCTGCTCGGCAGCAGGCAGGAGATGGAGGCATCCATGCGCTCGCTCAGGGACGCCATGGCGGGCGGCAACGTGCAGCGCATAACCTCGCAGGCGGAGGCGGTGAGCCGCGCGGCGGCAAAGGTGGCGGAGGAGCTGCGACAGCAGCGCGAGGCACAACGGGCGCAGCAGGAGGCACAGCGGCGCGCCGAGCAGGAAGCCGCCATGCGCGCGGCACAGCAGGCGCAGGAAGCGGCGCGGCGCGCGGCGAAAGAAGCAAAGGCTGCGGCACAGGGCAGCGACAA
>JAFLSP010000239.1 GCA_022510885.1 Treponema sp.
GGCAAGGAGGAGCAGTCCATGATATTCGGAGAATGGGACGAGGAAGAGTACCGCAGAGTAATGAAAAGGGAGGCGTTCGAGGATGGCATGGAGGAGGCCAGCCGCAACAACGCGCGGAATATGCTTAAAGAAGGCGATTCCCCGGAGAAGATAGCCCGCTGCTGCTCGTTGCCGCTTGAGGACGTGCTCGCGCTCAAAGAGGAGCTTTCCCGGGAACCGGTGGCGCAGTGATTAGGGAGGGCAGGCCGTTCCCGCAATAGATTTTTCTGCGCCTGTCTGCTAGACTATTCTCATGTTCCCGCCGTTTGACGAAGAAGCCGCCTATGCGGTCTGCCTTGCTATGCACCGCCAACTGGAGTGCGGCGCGCTCGCGCTTGAGCAGGTTACGCCGCTGAGCGAGGAGCGGGCGGGAAACGGCGTGATGCTCGGCGCGCTCGTGGCGACTGACGCGGCGGGGAACGAGGTCGTGCTCAAGGCGGCGTCGGGGTTCAGCCGCGCGCTCGTGCCGCGCTTTGCCGATGACGCAATCTATGTGCCGCCGCTTGTCTCCCCCGCGCAGATTGCCGCCGCGCTCGCCGCCAACGACGACGCCATCCACGCGCTGACCGCACGGATTGACGCGCTTGCGGACGGGGCGGAGAAGGACGCGCTCCTTGCCCGCAGGCTCGCGCTCACGCAGGAGTCGGTGGCGAGGGTGTACGCGCTCTATGCGTTCCGCTGTGCGGACGGCTCGCTGCGCACGCTGGGCGACATCTGCGCCGAACGCTGCGGCGGAAGGCTTCCCCCCACGGGAACGGGCGACTGCTGTGCGCCCAAACTGCTGCACTATGCCTTCTCCCACGGGCTGACCCCGCGCTCGATGTGCGAAGTATTTTATGGAAGAAACACGCCGCACAAGACGAACGGACTGCGCTACGCGCCCTGCGACGACCGCTGCGGCATCGTCCTGCCCGCCATGCTCGGCCTGGAAATCCTGTACCGCGACCGCGACATCATCGTGGTGAACAAGCAGAGCGGCGTGCTGAGCGTTCCCGGCAAGGTCGAGCCGGACTGCATCGCAAGCCGCGTCCGCCGCCTCTTCCCCGGCTGCATCGCGCAGCCCGCCGTGCACCGCCTTGACATGGAGACGAGCGGGCTGATGGTGCTTGCGTTCACCAGGGAGGCGCACCGCCGCCTGAGCGCGCAGTTTGAGGCTGGCTCCGTGCGCAAGGAATACGTCGCGCTCGTGGACGGCATCCTCCCCGCGCGGGGCGTTCCCCCGCACGGCACGATGGAGCTGTATTTCCGCGTTGACCTTGACAATCGCCCGCACCAGATGTGGGACGAGGTGCACGGAAAGAAGGCCGTGACCGAGTGGCGTGTGCAGGACGTGGAGACCTACCGGGCCCCCGACGGAAGCCGCCGCCGCGTGACGCGCGTGCTGTTCCTGCCGCACACGGGACGCACCCACCAGCTGCGCCTTGCCGCCGCCGACCCCCACGGATTCGGCGTGCCGATTGTGGGCGACACGCTCTACGGCCGCTGCGCCGCCGGCGAGCGGCTCATGCTCCACGCCCAGTGCCTGCGCTTTTCCCACCCGACGACGGGGGAGGAGATGGTGTTTCGGTGCGCGGCGGGGTTTTAGGGGTGCACGAGGATATCGTGGTTTATTATCAGCAATAAGCGGAAAAGACATCCCATATCTGCAACGTCGTCATCTGGCAGAAAATGGGAGTCGCAGTCTCCTGCAGTTCCCGTCCTGCCTACACCGCTATCATCACGATAATTTTGCTGTAGCCTGTGACGGCGATTTTCAGTTCATACGTGCCGCTCATTTTCGTGTGGATAGCTATGATATAGCGGCTGCCCGTCTCAAGTATCTGCGGAAGATGGAATTCTAGCGTTGTCGCCTCGTCCGCGTCACGAAAGAGTCGGGAGTCTTCATCCAGCGTTCCTCGTCTGTCTTCGCAGTTTCGCCCTCGCTGAACGGGATGAAGTAGAT
>JAFLSP010000024.1:0-10365 GCA_022510885.1 Treponema sp.
CTTGTTGCCGTCGCTGAACGCCTTGCCGACGACCTCTCCAATCGTGCGGTAGACCTTGAACGAAGCGTCGTATATAATCGGCTGGAGCTTGGCGAGGTCGATTTTGCCGTCGGTCAGGATAGCGTCGTCCGCCTGCTGCGCGACGATTTTTCCCACGAGCATCTCGCGTTCCTCGTTCCATTCCTTTACGGTGCATTCGAGCGTGAGCGGGTACTCCTCGATAATCGGCGCGTTCACGTGCGCGCTCTTGTGGACGTGGACGCCTGCTTTTTCTATCTTGTTCACGTCGTTGCCGCTCGCTATGCCAAAGTAGTCCGAGATGACCACGGTGCTTTTTGTGGCGAATGCCACCGTAAATGCGCCTGTTTTTTTCAGGTTCTCGGTCGTCTTGTGCTTGCTGAGGTACAGCGTGATTTCCTCAAAGTCCGACTGAATTCCCCACGCCGCGTTCATTGCGTTAGGAACGCCGTGCTCGTCATACGTGCCGATGATGAACACGCCTTCCGGCACGATGACCGAATGTTTTGCGTCAAATTCCATTATGTTGCTCCTTTTCACTTGGATTTAGGCAAGTATAGCATAAAATGATGACTTCATCATATATATGCGCGCTTTCTTTTTGCAGTGCTATGACATATATGTTTTAAATTTTTAGTAGCAGTAATAGTAATCGCCGTGTATTTGTGGAAAAGCCATATATTTCTTTGTTATACAATACTTTAGCGAATGGAAAACAGTTTTCTCTGCATCCACAGACTTTCCGCTTTTCCGCAAGAGTGAGGTTTGTCCACAGGATGTCCGTATCTTTGTAGCATGTTTTGCACGGTTATTTCTTGTAATCCTTTATGTCGCGGATAAGCTGCTGAATAGTTGTGTTGAGCGAAGAATCTGTTTTTGTGGCGTTCTCGATTTTTTCGTATGAGTGCATCATCGTGGAATGGTCGCGTCCGCCGAATTCTATGCCGAGTTCTGGATACGAGTATTCAGTGAGGTTGCGCGCGATGTAGATGGCAATCTGCCGCGGAATGACAAATTTCGTGGAGCGTTTGTTGCTTTTGATGTCCGACAGCGAGATGTTGTAGTGGTTCGCCACCACGCGCTGAATTGTCTCCACGGCAATGGAACCGGAAAGCGGTTGGGCGAAGGTGTCCCGCAGTTGCTGCTGGGCGATTTCTATCGTCACGTTCTTGCCGACAAGTTCCGCGTAGCCAATCATTTTGGTCAGGCAACTTTCTAGGTCGCGTACATTGGTCTGCACGTTCTTTGCGATGTAATCAATGACTTCATGTGAAATGTGCTTTCCCTGTATCTCCATTTTCTTTTCGAGAATTGCCCGCCGTGTCTCATAGTTTGGCGGCTGAAGGTCAATGTTCAGTCCGCGGGAAAAGCGCGTGCTCAAACGCTCTTCTATGTTTTTGAGTTCGGTAACCGGGCGGTCGCAGGTAAAAACGAGCTGGCAGTTTTTGTCGTACAGCGCATTGAACGTGTAGAACAACTCTTCCTGCGTGGCGTCCTTTCCCTGCAAAAAGTGGATGTCGTCAAGCAGAAGCACGTCAAGTTTGCGGTACTTGTTCTTGAATTTTTCGGTCGTCTTGGTGCGGATTGATTCGATGAATTCATTGCCGAATGACTCTGCGCTCACATAGCATATTTTCTGCGTACTTCCGTGTTCTGCGTACATATAGTTGCCGACTGCCTGCATGAGGTGCGTTTTTCCCAGTCCTACGCCGCCATAAATGAGGATTGGGTTGTACGCCTTGCCCGGATTTTTTGCCGCCGCGAGCGAGGCGTTAAAGGCATACATACTGTTCTCGCCGGGAACGAAATTGTCAAAGGTGTAGTCTTCGCGCAGTTGCGGGTGTTTTTTCTTTTCTGCTGGCTTTTCTACCGCAGTGATTTTTTGACTTTTAGAAGGAGTGTATGTGCTGTCATCTGCGGATTCCTCTGTCTTTGGTTCATTGTTGATAACATACGAGAGCGTGATTTTCTGCCCGACGAGTTCATAGATTTTCGATTCGATTTTTTGGATGTTGCCCTTTGAGACCATCTGCCGCCACATGAATTCCGACGCGACGGACACGGTGATTTCGGAAAGAGTATCCTTGAGATACGTGACGTTGAACCACAGCATGAATTCGCTTTCTTTCCCGGACTGTCTGTAATCGTCATGAATTTGGGTCATCGCCTCGGCAAAGACCTCGCGGTAGTTCTGTTCGGCCATGGCAATAGTATATCTCACCTTTACTTTTTTCTTCAATATGGGTATACTGAAATATCTTTGTATCTTCCATATTAAAGAGTCTTATTTTTAAGGAATAAAACGTGGCAGCATCCTATTCAGCAGGAAACATTCAGGTTTTGAAGGGGCTTGAGGCGGTCAGAAAACGCCCGGGCATGTACATCGGTTCGACCGGTCCGCGCGGACTGCACCATTTGGTGTATGAGACTGTCGATAACTGCATTGACGAGGCGATGGCGGGCTTTTGCGACGCGATTACGGTCGCGCTTGAGAAAGACGACATCGTGCGCGTGGAGGACAACGGACGCGGTATTCCCGTGGACATACACCCGACGGAAAAGGTGAGCGCGCTTGAGCTTGTCCTCACGCGCTTGCACGCCGGCGGAAAATTCGACAAGAACGCCTACAAGGTTTCCGGCGGCTTGCACGGCGTGGGCGTTTCCTGCGTGAACGCGCTTTCGGTCTGGCTTGAGGCGACGGTCAGGCGCGACGGTCATGTCTACCGGCAGAAGTACGAAAAAGGCATTCCCGTTACGAAAGTCGAGACGATTGGCGATTCTTCCGAGCATGGCACGACGATTCGCTGGAAAGCAGACGGCAGCATCTTTACCGAGACGACGACCTATGACTTTGACGTGCTCAAATCG
Source organism: Treponema sp. (assembly GCA_022510885.1). GTDB lineage: Bacteria > Spirochaetota > Spirochaetia > Treponematales > Treponemataceae > Treponema_D. The sequence continues at coordinate 2,887 of JAFLSP010000024.1, forward strand.
CGCCTGCGCGAACTGGCGTTCCTGAACAGCGGCATTACGATTACGTTCCGCGACGAGCGGCTTGAGACACCCAAAGAAGAAATCCTGCGCTTTGAGGGCGGCATCGTCCAGTACGTCAAGGAGATGAACGCCCGCAAGCAGAGCAAATTCTTTCTTCCCGCCTCCGAGCCGATTTTCATTACGGGCGAGCGCGACGGCGTGGTTACGGAGTTGGCGTTCCAGTACAATTCCGGCTTTGACGAGAACATCAACACATACGTGAATGACATCAACACGCGCGACGGCGGCACGCATTTGGAGGGCTTCAAGTCCGCGCTCACTTTTGTGCTGAACAAGGCGCTTGAATCGAACGAGAAGCTCAAAAAGCGAATTGACAAGGACGAAAAGCTGACGGGCGACGACGTGCGCGCAGGCATTGTGGTCGTGCTTTCCATGAAAGTCCCCGAGCCTGAGTTCGAGGGACAGACCAAGGAAAAACTGGGCAACACCGAAGTCCGCACGATTGTGGACACACTTGTCAAAGAGAAGCTGACGATTTACTTTGAGCAGAATCCCGCCGTGCTCGAAAAGGTGCTTGAAAAGGCGATTGCCGAGGCATCCGCGCGCATTGCCGCGCGCAAGGCAAAGGACGCGAGCCGCAAAAAGACGCTTTCCGACGGCTTCGGTCTGCCCGAGAAACTTGCCGACTGTTCGCTCAAAGACCCTAAGCAGTGCGAAGTGTACATCGTTGAGGGCGATTCGGCGGGCGGTTCGGCAAAGAAAGGGCGCGACCCCAAGACGCAGGCAATCCTGCCGCTGTGGGGAAAAATGCTCAACGTGGAGAAAGTCCGCCCGGAAAAGGTGATGAACAACGACAAACTTGAGCCGGTCATCGCGTCGCTGGGGGCGGGGTTCGGCAAGGATTTCAACATCAGCAAACTGCGCTACCATAAAATCATCATCATGGCGGATGCGGACGTTGACGGCTCGCACATCCGCACGTTGTTGCTCACGTTCTTTTTCCGCTATATGCCGCAGCTGATTGAGAGCGGCTACGTGTATCTTGCCATGCCGCCGCTGTTCCGCGTGCAGCTGGGGAAGAAAGAGCCGGTCTACTGCTATTCCGACGCGGAGCGTGATGCCGCGCTAGGCGCGTTTGACGAGGAGACGCGCAAAAAGGTCGATGTGCAGCGGTACAAGGGCTTGGGCGAAATGGACGGCAAGCAGCTGTGGGAAACGACGATGGACCCTGCGCACCGCAAGATGCGCGTCGTCACCATTCCCGACGCGGAGGCGGCGGACAGGATTTTTTCGGTCTGCATGGGTGAGGAAGTCGAGCCGCGCAGACAATTTATTGAAGAGAATTCAAGTTACGCGAATCTGGACATTTAGTCTGCGCGCCAGGCGAAGTAAAATCTGCGGAAACAGGAACAGGATATGCTAGAAGAAATACGGACTGCTGAGGGCGGTTCAATCATAAAAATCCCGATTGAAAATGAGGTCAAGCAGGCCTACATCGACTATTCGATGTCGGTCATTGTGCAGCGCGCGCTTCCCGACGTGCGCGACGGGCTTAAGCCGGTGCACCGCCGCATCATGTACGCCATGGACACGCTGCACCTTGCGAGCGGCGGCAAGACGAAAAAGTGCGCGACCATCGTCGGCGAAGTGCTCGGTCATTATCATCCGCATGGCGACGCTTCCGTGTACGACGCGCTTGTCCGCCTGGGGCAGGATTTTGCGCAGCGATACACGACCGTCACGCCGCAGGGCAATTTCGGCACGATTGCGGGCGACCCGCCTGCCGCCTACCGCTACACCGAGGCAAAGATGTCGCGCGTCACGGAGGAAATGGTCTCCGACATTTCCAAGAACACCGTGGACATGGTGCGCAACTTTGACGACACGACCGAAGAGCCGTGCGTGCTTCCGTCGAAATTTCCGTTCCTGCTGTGCAACGGCACGACGGGCATTGCGGTGGGCATGGCGACCAATATGCCCACGCACAACCTGCGCGAAGTCGCTGCCGCAATCGCCGCGTACATCGACAACGCGGACATTTCCATTGACGAGTTGATGCAGCACGTGAAAGGCCCTGACTTTCCGACGGGCGGCATCATTTACGGGCGCGACGGCATCAAAAAAGCCTACAAGACGGGACGCGGAAAAATCACGATTCGCTCAAAGTTCACGGTGGAGACAGACCGCCACGGTCGGGAGTCGATTGTCTTTACCGAAGTTCCCTACGGCGTGAACACGACCAACATCATCCGCCGCATAAAGGAGCTTATCCGCGACAAGCAGATTGAGGGCGTCTCCAACGCGAACGACGAGTCGTCCGACCGCTCCGGAATGCGCATCGTGGTGGACCTGAAAAAAGGCGCGATTACCAAACTCGTGCTGAACCAGCTGTTCGCCAAGACCGACTTGCAGTCAAACTTCGGCGTGATAAATCTTGCGCTCGTTCCGCAGGAAAAGGCGGGCGAGCCGCGCTATGACGAGCCGGGAATGCTCACGCTCAAGCCGAATTACCTCAAGCCGGAAGTGCTGAACCTCAAGCAGCTTATCCAGCATTTTGTGGGCCACCGCGACGAGGTGATTACGCGCCGCACGATTTATGACCTGAAAGTCGCGCGCCATCGGATGCACATTCTGAGCGCGCTCATCACGGCAATCAACAACATTGACGAAGTAATCAGAATTATCCGCGAGAGCTTGAACACCGAGGCGGCGAAACGCGCGCTTGAAAAACGCTTTGACTTTGACGACGAGCAGTCGCAGGCAATTGTCGATATGCAGCTCAAGCGCCTTACGCACTTGCAGATTGAGGATTTGCAGAAAGAAATCCGCGAACTGCAAGCCCTGATTGACCGCCTGGAAGATTTGCTCGCGCACCACGAAAAAATCCTCGCGCTTATCAAGGACGAGACGAACGAACTTGCCGCAAAATACGGCGACGACCGCCGCACCGACATCGTTGCCGATGAAATTGAAGAAATCAACATGGAGGACCTGATTCGCGAAGAGGAGGTCGTCGTGATGATTTCCAAGCTCGGCTACATCAAGCGCGTGCCGCTCACCGCGTACAAAAGCCAGAGCCGTGGCGGGAAAGGCAGTATGAGCGCGAATCTCGTTGAGGACGACTACATCAATCAGATTTTTATTGCGACTACACATTCGTATATTACATTTATCACGAACGAAGGCAAGGCGTACTGGGTAAAAGTGCATGAGATTCCCGAGGCGAGTCGCAACAGCCGCGGTTCGCACATCAAATCGTTGCTTGCCGTTTCCGCGAACGAGGAGATAACGACTATCGTAACGATGCGGGAATTCAAAGAAGACCTGAATATTTTCATGGCGACCGCAAACGGTGTCGTCAAAAAGACCACGATTACCGAATTCGCCAATGCAAAGACACGTGGTATCGTCGCCATAAAACTTGAGGAGGGCGACCATTTGGTGTCGTCCATTATGACGACGGGAAACGATGAGTTGATGTTAATCACGCGGCGCGGACAAGCGTTGCGCATTACGGAGCAGGACGTGCGGCCGATGGGCAGGGCAAGCCGCGGCGTGACGGGCATCCGCCTTTCCAGTGGCGATGAACTTGCCGCCGCTATCTGCGTCAAGCCGAACATGAACGCGCTGGTCATAACCGAAAAAGGATTCGGCAAGCGCGTGGACTTCAACGAGTACAGCGCGCATGGACGCGGTACGGGTGGGCAAAAAATCTTTGGCAATGTGGAAGATAAAGGCGAAATCATTGGCGCGCTTGCCGTTGCCGACAGCGACGAAATTGTCTGCATGACAAGCCAAGGTAAGACGCTGCGTGTGCAGGCGGATTCCATTTCTAAGCAAGGCAGAGCATCGTCCGGTGTGCGCATCCTTGACATTGAAAGTCCTGATTATGTGGTCGGCTTGGACAGGGTTGCGAATGACGATGAAAAGGCTGAGGTGGAGTAGCGACCGGCCGACAAAAATCATACCGTAACCGCGCGCCGGAGGAACAAAAGTTTCTCCGGCGTTTTCGTATGGTCAAACGGTTGATTTGCCGCAACGGTGTAATCGTGCAAGTGTGGCAAGTTAGATGTTTCACGTGAAACACTCCGTCCGTGATATGAACTGCGCGATGTTTAAAACGGTCAGTTTTTTGTGCAATTATGTTTCACGTGAAACAATGTGTTGTGCGACCGCGTGGTTGTTTGATGCTTTTCGTGTCCTGCCGCGATGTCTTTTGTCAACTGAAAAATGCTCATCGCAGTTTCAGGCGCAGCAGTTTTGAGCCGCGCGCAGGAGACCACAATTGTTTGCGCTTTTCGGGGAGCGAAGCGATGTCGTCTGGCTTGAACCCGAGGCTTTCAAACCAATCGGTCGTTTGGGTGGTCAGAACAAATACGCTGTCCAGTGCAAGTTGTTTTGCGCGGGTTATGAGGCTGTCCATGATTTTTGGACCAATGCCGATGTGAGCGCAGGTTTCGTCCACGGCAACGGCGGCGATTTCTCCCTGTGTATTGTCGTGGATATGTAGGGCGGCGCAGGCGCGGATGCCACCGTCCAGTTCGTAGACAATGTAATCTTGGTGCTGATTTTCGAGCTGTTCTTCGGTGCGCGGAAGCAGAATACCTTTTCTGACAAACGGTTGTATGAGCGTGAGTACGGCGGCGATGTCGGCTCGCTCCATGGGGCGCAGTTTTCCGTAGTTGTTGGAGTAAATCATTGTGCCGGAACCTAAGTCGCTGAAAATTTCGCACGGAAGCGTGCCGTTGAGCGAACTGTTCAGAATATGTACGCGGGTAACGCCTTGCGTACAGGCAATTTTCCCCAAACGAACGATAGACAGGATATGCTCATGCAGTTCTTTTTCATCAGCATTTAATGAATGGTCGGGCGTCTCATTTATCGTCAAAAATTCATTCAGTTCGTCGATGTTCATGGCAGGAATGCAACCTTCGGGAGAAAGACCGATTCCTTGGGGAAGCGAAAAGTATTTTGCGGAGATTTCCGCATCGGGAACGAGAAAGAACAATTTGTCAGCCTGCATTCGCATTGCAATCTGTGCCGCCAGTTGCATGGACGAAATGTTGTACGGCTTTCCCGCGAGACTCCAGCCGATACAGGGGAAAATCGGAATAAAGCCGTTGGAAAGCACGGTGCGAATCGTGTCGCTGTCGATTTTGTCAATTTCGCCGGACGTGCCGAAATCTACGCCGTCAATCACGCCTTTTGCGCGCGCGCGCACCCAGTTTCCGATGACGGCGGTCAGGTGTTCACCGGCAAGGCTTGACATGACGATGTTCGCCACATCAAAGGCGGCAGTCTTAATGAGCGGCATAGCGTTGTCGTCCGTAATGCGGCAACCGTCTCTGCGTTCCCACGGTATGCCGCTTTCCGCGAGGATTCTGTCTATGTGCTTGTGCGCACCTGGCACAAGCATAACGCGCAGTCCCGCCTCTCGAATGAGCGAAATGTCGCGGATATGGTTTGTCCACAGCGGCGAGTCGATGATGCGGTCGTCTAAATAGATGACCACCGCCGCGTTCTTGAATCGACTGATGTAACGGATGACATCACGGATATGTTCTGCCCGCGTGAAAATTGTCTGCTCTTCCATAGGAATGAGTATATAAGGCGAGACAGGAAAAGTCTATCAGGGGGAGGGTCGGTTGCTGGTTTTTTCTGCTAAACCAAGAATCCAAGGTATATTCTCGGCTATGTTCGGTGGCGCGTTTTGCAAAGTTCAGTACACTTTTGTAGGGCGTAGGAGAAGAGTCTGTAAGTCTATACCACACAAAAATGACGGCTTCCTAAGATTCCCTTGCGCACTTGGGCTGCCGATACGTTTTATGGGCAGCCCGTTTTTTATCCCTATTCCTTATTCTAACCACTCCACAACTTCCCCGAGCGGCTTGCGTGGACGCGCGGGCGGCGTTTCGTTCGGGTAGCCAATGGCAACGGCGGCAAGCAGTTCGCCGCGGTCGCCAAGCCACGCGCATAATTCTTTGTAGGCAAAGAAAATGTCGCATATCCACAGGCTGCCCAAGCCTTTTTCCGTGGCGGCGAGCAGCATGTTCTGCACGGCGGCACTCAGCGACTGAATGTTGCAGATTTCGTACACGCGCTCTTCGGGAGTCAGGTCGGCAAGTGCGCCTTTGCCTAGCGGGTTCAGCGCAAGGATGACGGCGGGGGCTTGCGCCATGATGCGGACGGTGTGCTTCGCGCCTTCGATGTATTTTTTGCTCTGCGGCAACAGCGCGTCGCCCGATTCTTCGCGGGCAATGCCGGTGCGGAACGCATCGAGCATCTTGTCTTTTGCCGCGCCCTGCACCACGATGAATTTCCACGGCTGCCGGTTTTTTGATGAGGGCGCAAGCGTCGCGCTTTGCAGGATTTCTTCGATGTCCTGCCGCTCCACGGGCGTGTCCAAAAAGGCGCGGATGCTGCGTCGCTCGTGGACTTCCCGAATCATGCTTCGTTTCCTTTTAATGCTTCTTTTGCGGCGAGCAGGTCTGCTTTTGCCGCGCGCGCGGCGTTTCCTGCCGCGTCCGAAATCTCTTTGAGGCAGAGGTTGCCGCTTTCCACTTTGTCGGCAAGTTCAGGGGCGGTTTTCCAGGCGCACAGGATGCCGCGTGAGGAGTTGACCACGCCGCCCGCTTTGTCGAGCAGCGTCGCCGCAATCCGTGCCGCGCCGCCCTGCGCCCCGTAGCCGGGAATCAAAAAGAAGATGTCGGGGTGTGCGTCGCGGAGCGCACGCGCGTCGCTTTCTTCCGTGCAGCCGACGACCGCGCCAACCGGCGAGCATGTTTGCCCGGGGTAGATTTTTTTGAACGATTCGCCGATGCGCTCCAGTTCTTCGCCCGTGCGGTCAAGCACCCGGCCGCCCGCCTTGAGTTCCTGCTGCTCGATGTCCGTCATACCGGGGTTCGACGTGCGCAGTAGTACAAAGATGCCTTTTCCGCCCGCTTCGCCGTTGGGCGCGCAGTAGTCGGTAAACGGCTTGAGCGTGTCAAATCCCATGTACGGGTTTACCGTGATGATGTCAGTCTCAAACTCGCCGGAAAAATGCGCGCGCGCGTAAGCCTTTGCCGTGTCCGCAATGTCGCCGCGCTTCACGTCGCTGATGGCAATCAGACCGGCTTCCTTCACCGCGCGAATCGTCTCGATATACGCCTTTAGCCCCGCAATCCCCATCGCCTCGTAGTACGCAATCTGGATTTTGCAGCAGCACGCCGTTTTTTCTGCGGCAACGCGCTTGATGATTTCCTTGTTGTACGCAAGAATCGCGTCGGAGGGCGAGTCAAAAACCGACAGCAGCGGCGCGGGCAGGTATGACGGGTCGGTGTCAAGCCCCACGCAGAGCGGCCCGCGCTCTTCCGCCGCGTCCCGCAATTGTTCCATGAGATGTTTCATGCGCACAGTGTAGCAGAATTCCGCCGCGTTGAGAAGCGGTTACTTGGCGTAGGTGCGCTTCACTTTCTGCGTGGTCGTCATTTCGAGCGG
>JAFLSP010000024.1:10465-16509 GCA_022510885.1 Treponema sp.
CGGTGTCCACGGTCGGTTTGATGGCCGCAAGGACGGCGGGCGACGTCTCGTTTCCCGCGCGCGCAATGCCCAGCCGTGTGAACACCTCCTCGCTCGCGTAGATGAGCGCCTCAATCTGCTCGCTTTTGGTCGCCGCGTCGGCAACATAGCCCTGCACGGTAATCTGCTCGATGTCGCCGCACAGCTGGAATGCGTTTTCGATTTCCTCCGGGTAGACGTTCTTGCCGCCCTCGGTCACAATCATGTTCTTTGCGCGTCCGGCGAGCATCAGGTAGCCCTCGTCGTCAAGCCAGCCCAGGTCGCCCGTCCTGAACCAGCCGTCTTCGGTAAAGACTTTCGCGGTCTCCTCGGGCAGGTTGTAGTAGCCCTGAAAGACCATCGGGCCTTTCACGCACACTTCGCCCACGCCGTCCTCCGCCGGGTCGAGGATTTTCATCTCCATCCAGGGGAAAAAATACTGTCCCACGCTCTCAATCTTGAAATGGTCAACGGGGTTCAGCGTGATAATCGGACTGGTCTCGGTCAGCCCGTAGCCCTGCACAAAGTCGATGCCCATTTCATTGTAGACTTTGAATACGCTTGCCGCGAGCGGACCGCCGCCGCAGATAGCGATGCGCAGCGAGTAGATGTTCGCCTGCTGCAAGACCGCCTTGAACAGCCGCTTGCCGACGTTCACGCGGAAGATTTTTTTGACGGCGTAGGAGAGCGCGAGCAGGACGCGGATAATGCCGTAGACGAGCGCGCCTTTCGCGCGGATTCCTTTCATGATGCCCGCAAGCAGCTTGTTGAACAGCAGCGGAACGCCCAGCAGCATCGTAATCTGCCCCTCTTTCAGTTCCCGCATGAGCCGCGAGACCGCCATGCTCTTGCCGAAGACAACCTCCGCGCCCACGGAAATTGCCTCGATGAACACGGCGAGCATCGTGTAGGCGTGATGAATCGGCAGGAGCGCGTAGAAGACGTCGGTTTCGTACAGCGTCATGCGCGTGGTGGCGATGTATGCGTCGCTCACGAGGTTCTTGTGCGTGAGCATGACCCCTTTCGGCGTTCCCGTCGTGCCGCTCGTGAACAAGATGACCGCAAGGTCGCTTTCTGTCACTTTGTTTGCCGCAAGCCGGTCGCCCACGTCCGCTTCGGTTGCCAAATTGTATGCGTATACGTCTGTGTGCCTGGGACTGAGCGAGCAGACGCGGAACGGAAACGCTCCCCCCGCAAAGTGCGCGAATTTCTCTTCGTCCACAAAGAGGAATTTCGGCTGCGCGGCGTTCAGCAGGTTTTCGGTTTCGGCAGGGGAAAGCGCGTAGTCAATCGGGCAGACCGTCGCGCCCGCGAACATCGCCGCAAGGTACGCCGTCGCCCATTCGGGGGAGTTCTTTCCCGTGACGGCAACGCGGTCGCCTTTTTCCACGCCTTCCGCGCACAGCCACGCCGCAAGCGTCCTCACGCGGGCAAGCACCTGTTCATAAGAAAGCGTCTGTTTTGTGCCGCCCTCGCCCTCAAAGTCGGTGAAGCACGGGCGCGCGCCGAACCGCTTGGTGGTAATCGCGAACATTTCCGGCAGCGTGGGCCATTCGCCCGCAAAGTCCGCGCCGCGAAACTCATCCAAAAATGCCCACGGGAGTCTCTTCGTCTTTGCCATTTCCGCTCCTTTCCGTCCATTATGGCACAAGTCCGCCGATTTGTAAAACGCGGATTGCACAAGAAGCCCGCCTTGATTATACTTTCCGTATGACCGAACTTTCAAGCAAACAGCGCAAGATTTTGGAACGATATGCCCACCCCTTGCCCGCCGCCGTGCTGATTGGCGGAGCCGGCGTAACCGAAGCGCAGACCGCGCACGTCGCCCACTGCCTTGCAGACCACGAGCTGATTAAAGTGAAATTCAACGAATTCAAAGATGACCGCCACGCGCTCGCCGAGCAACTTGCCGCCGCAACCGACGCGCTGCTCGTGCGCATTATCGGCAACGTGGCGATACTCTACCGTCCCGCCGAAAAGCCCGACCGCCGCCGCTACGAAAAGGAACTGGAGCAGGCGCAGCGCAACCGCACGTAGTGTCGTGTCCGCTCTCCGCCTGAAACTAAACGTATCGCCATAAGAGACAGACTGTTTCGCACTAGAAAACGGTCTGTTTTTCAGGAGAAAACAGGTAGTTTTTCAGTGAAAAACAGTAAGTTTCTCACTGGAAAACTATCTGTTTCTTGGTACGAAACTACCAGTTTCGCACTGAAAAACTGGCGGTTTCTCGGTGAGAAACTCAGTGTTTTGTACTAGAAAACGGGCAGTTTCTTTGTGAAAAACACAAGCCTGTTCTTACCTTAAAAGTTTTCGATACCTTGCTGCTAAGACGCATCTTTCGTCAAAAACGTTTTATACGTCATATCCATACCAAAAGCACCTAGCGGCGCAGTCAAAATAATGGAGAGGACGGCGATAGACAAAACCATGTTTCCGCAGGGCAGGCCAAGCGATAATGGAACAGAACCAATGGCCGCTTGCACGGTTGCTTTGGGCAGGTACGCAATCATGCAGAAAAATTTTTCCTTATGATGCAAGGGCGTTCCGATGAGACTCAGCCATACGCCGATGGAACGAAATATGAGCGCAAGGAAAATAAGCATGATTGCATACCAACCCGCTTCGAGCGTATAACGAATATCAACCGCCGCGCCCACAAGGACGAACAAGATGATTTCAGCCGCCAACCATACCTTGCCGAACTTTTCTGAAAGCCGTTTTGATACGAATCCGGTGCTTTTTGTTTGCAGTACACAAGCCATGCTCATAATGGCAAGCAGCCCCGATATAGATACTATGCCTTCAGTCCATGACTCAATTGCCATCAGCAAAAACGCCGTGCCAAGCACGATAATGACTTTCAGACTGTTTCGGACACAATGCGCATGTGTATAAGCGGTCTCAAAGAACAACGCAAGCAGCCACCCCGCTACGGAGCCGAGCACTATGCCGAGGATAATGGAGATAGGGATTGCAAAAAAATCCATCACCGCAGCAGAATTGCCCTGCGCCATGCTGACGAACGTGGAAAACAATACGATGACGAACACATCATCAAGGGAAGCTCCGGCAAGAATAAGTTGCGGTATGTTTTTATTTGTGCCATAGCGGTTCTCAATGAGAAACACCATTTTTGGCACAACAACCGCCGGAGACACCGCACCAAGGACGGCACCGATAATTGCCGCTTCAAGCCGGGTCACGCCGAGCACCCGAGGGGCAAATGACACAAAGGCTATGATTTCAAATACTGCGGGCAGGAATGACATCAATATCGCAGGTCTGCCAATTTTTCTAAGGGCAGATATGTCAAGCGATAGCCCCGCCTTTATCAGAATAATGATAAGTGCCATTTTGCGAAGGTCTGCTGATATGCCAAGAATGGACGCATCAAGCAGGTTAAAAACATAAGGGCCAAGCAACAAGCCGACAATCAGCATACCGATAATGCGTGGCATTTTAAGACACTGGCAAATGGAAGCCATTGCTAAACCGAGAAGAAAAATGAGTGAGAGCGAAAGTAACATAATAATCAATCCTCCTGCTTAAAGCGAGATGCTCCGCGGGCTACAGCGGCGTGCCGTCCAGCGTTTTTTCCACGAGCCTGCCCTTGCGGTAGGTCAGCTTGAGCGAGAAGAAGGGCGCGTTGCTTTGGAGCAGGCGGAAGAAAATACGGTCGCCCTCCCACAGGTTGAGCGAATCGACGGTGGCGACGGGCACCCATTCGAGCGTCCCCTCGTCGCAGGCGCGCAGCTCGCCGGTGAACGCGGTGGCGGTGTACAGGCACATGTATTCGGCGGGGTCGTCTTCATTGATGAACGTGACGATGCCGCGGAACTGCCAGTCGGTGAGCGTCAGCCCGGTCTCTTCCTTTACCTCGCGCAGCAGGCAGTCCTCGGGGCTTTCTCCCGGCTCAAAATGCCCGCCCACGCCAATCCACTTGTCGCGGTTCACGTCGTCCTTTTTGCTCACGCGGTGGAGCATGAGGTAGCAGCCGTCTTTCTGAATGTAGCAGAGCGTGGTCAGCGGTGATTTTGTGTCCATGCCGCTATTTTTGGCGAAAGCGGTTTTCGTGTCAAGCGCAAAATGCGCAACTTGCACCTAGTCAGATTGACTTTTTTGCGATATAATAGATACTAGAATTCACGTAATGGGGGAAACATGAATACACCATTAGAGATTGCTGACATATATATTATGGTCGGCGACGGCAAGACGACCCAGCGATTGTGGAAGTTGTTCTTGCTCGGATTCCTTGCGGGCGCGTACATCGGGCTGGGCGCAATGGCAAGCCAGATTGTGTCTTATGGCGTGACGACACCGGGGATTAGCCGCTTGCTGAGCGCAATCGTGTTTCCTATCGGTCTGGTAATGATTATCATTGCGGGCGGCGAGTTGTTTACGGGTAACTGTCTTATCTTCATTTCGGTGCTTTCCAAGAACACGTATATTTCGGCAATGTTGCGCACCTGGCTTGTCATCTTCCTGGGGAACTTTGTGGGCGCGGTGTTCATCTCCGTAATGGTGAATTTTGGTCACGTGCTCACGCTGTTCGACAACAAGCTTGCGGAAGTGGTCGTCAACACGGCAACGATGAAAGTGGACATTCCGTTTACCGACGCGCTGATTAAGGGAACGCTCTGCAACTTCATGGTGTGTATCGCCGTGTGGATTTCGTTCGCGTCGGACGACATCATGGGAAAAATCCTTGGTCTGTACCTGCCGATTGTGCTCTTCGTTATCTGCGGATTTGAGCATTCGGTGGCGAATATGTACTTCGTTCCCGCCGGCATTTTTGCGCAGCACGTCTACAATATCCCGAGCGAAGCCTTGCACTGGGGTTCGTTCCTGCTCAGGAATCTGCTCCCCGTCACGGTGGGCAACATCATCGGCGGCTCCGTCATGGTCGGTATGGGCTACTGGCTCATTTACCTGACCGAGCGCGACGACTAGCAAAACGTGGTCGCCTGAAAAGAAGAGCGCGCAAGGTTTTCCTGCGCGCTCTTCTTTTTTGGTGGATTCCAAGGCATTAAAAGGAGGCGGACATGGAACTTCGCGTATTGCGCTACTTTCTTGCGGTGGCGCGGGAGCAGAGCATCTCGAAGGCGGCGGACGCGCTGCACGTGACGCAGCCCACGCTCTCGCGGCAGATTATGGACTTGGAGGACGAGCTTGGCACGCCGCTTCTGGTACGCGGGCGGCACACGCGGCGCATTTCGCTCACGGACGCTGGAGTGCGCTTCTACAACTACGCGGCGGAAATCGTGCAGCTCTCGGAAAAGGCGAAAGTGGAGCTGCGCGGGCCGTCGGAGCAGGTTGAGGGGGATGTCTACATCGGCGCGGGGGAGAGCGATGCCGTGCGGCTTGTCGCGCGGACGGCGCGGCTTCTGCGCGAGAGCCATCCGAACGTGCGCTATCATCTTTTCAGCGGGAACGCCTCCATTATCGCCGAGCGGATGGACAACGGTATTCTGGACTTCGGGATTTTCATCGGCTCGCTTCCGCTCGAAAAATACGCCTACAAGACGCTCCCCAAGGGCGACCGCTGGGGAATCCTCGCTCCGGCGGACAGTCCGCTGGCGGAAAAAGAGCGGGTCTCCCCGGCAGACCTTACCGGCGTTCCGCTTTTTGTGAGCCAGCAGGCAATGCAGGGAAGCGAGCTTTCCGGCTGGTTCGGCCCGGATTTCAGCAGACTGCACATTGCGGGCACGTACAACCTGATTTTCAACGCCTCGTTCATGGCGGAGGAGGGCATGGGCTGCGTCCTCGGTCTTGAGAACATCATACGCACGGAAACCCGGGATGCGCGCCTCCGCTTCGTTCCGCTCGAACCGCCGCTCGTTGCAAGAGTGAGCATCGCATGGCGCAAAAGCGGCGTGTCCTCCCGCGCGGCGCGGCTCTTTCTGGACGAGATTCTGCGCGAGGAGTAGGATAACTCCGTGATGAACGATGTTTCGCCCCGCTTATCTAACAGGAAACACAAGCAGGCAGCCTACGCCGAATCCCATCATCAGTACGCCGCAAAT
>JAFLSP010000240.1 GCA_022510885.1 Treponema sp.
TTTTTCGGAGGAAACTGACATGGCAAACAAAAACGGCATCACATTTTTCCAGCGGTATCTTTCGCTCTGGGTGCTGCTGTGCATGGCTTCGGGCGTGCTGCTCGGGAGGCTCTTTCCCGCGCTCCCGGATTTTCTCTCGCGCCTTGAGTACGCTCGCATCTCGATTCCGATGGCAATCCTCATCTGGATTATGATTTACCCGATGATGCTCAAAGTGGACTTCGCAAGCGTCCGCGGAATCAGGGAAAATCCGCGCGGGCTTTTCGTGACATGGACTGTCAACTGGCTTGTGAAGCCGTTCACGATGTACGCGATTTCCGCGCTGTTCCTCCTCGTGATTTTCCGGCCGCTCATTCCGCACACACTTGCCTCCGAGTACCTTGCGGGGGTGGTGCTCCTTGGGGCGGCTCCGTGCACTGCGATGGTATTCGTGTGGAGCGCGCTCACAAAGGGAAATCCCGCGTACACCGTGGTGCAGGTTGCCACGAACGACCTGATTATCCTCGTCGCCTTCGTCCCGATTGTGCGCTTCCTGCTTGGTGTTTCGAACGTGACTGTTCCATTTGACACGCTGATTCTGAGCGTCGTCCTTTTCGTGGTGATTCCGCTCGCCGCAGGCATCCTCACGCGGGCAGTCCTCACAAGGCGCAAGGGCGCGGAGTGGTTCGAAAAGTCGTTCGTAAAAAAGTTCGACGGGGCGACAACCGTTGGGCTTCTTTTGACGCTCGTGCTGATTTTCATGGGGCAGAGCGAAGTGATTCTCGCGAACCCGCTCCACATCGTGCTGATTGCTCTTCCGCTGATTTTGCAGACGCTTCTGATTTTCTCCGCGGCATACATCGCGTGCAAAATCCTGCGACTCCCGCACGACATCGCTGCCCCCGCCGGAATGATTGGCGCGTCGAACTTCTTCGAGCTTGCAGTCGCGGTCGCGGCGGCCCTCTTTGGAACTTCGTCTCCCGCCGCGCTCGCCACGACTGTGGGCGTTCTCACGGAAGTGCCAGTCATGCTGTTTCTGGTGGGCGTTGCGAACAGGACGCGGGGATGGTTTGAGAGGTGAGCGTGCGCATCGGTTTTGACGGGAACTCCGTGGCCTTGCAAACTGATTGAAGTTGCGTGCAAAATCCAATACAATAGAAACAATCAGTGATGCAGAATGAGATGCGGCGAATGCCGTTGCCGCGGTGCGAATCCGTGCGGCGGTTCTGTTTTTATTCTGGAAAACCGCATTGCGCGGCGCACCAAGCAAGGAAATCAAAATGAAAAGGAAATATTTTCTTCCCGTGGCGATGCTCGCGCTTTTCGAGGCGGTTGCGGTGACGCTCTGGCTTTCAACCGGGAACATCTTCTATCTTTTTAATTTCAGTTACATCGGGATTTCGGTGTCGCTCGCGATTTTTCTTTTCGCCGTGAACTTCGTCCATGCAAGGCGCGTCTCGCAGATTCTCGTGGGGCTTTACATGATGGTCTGGCTCGGACTTGTGCGTGGCGAGAATATGCAGATTGAGGGATTCTGGTACTATCTTTTCACCGGAGTTTTCGAGGCGGCGACGATTCACTATGCGGTCGCAAAAATTTTCGGCCCGCTGATTTTCGGACGCGGATGGTGCGGATATGCCTGCTGGACTGCGATGGTTCTGGACTTCCTTCCGCACAAAATTCCCGAAAATCACAGGCGCAGAAAAATCGGATGGATTCGCTACGCCGCGTTCGCCTCATCGCTCGTATTCGTCGTGCTGCTCTTTCTGACGCGCGCGCCCGGAATCCAGCGGATAATGTTCTGGTCGTTCGTCATCGGAAACCTGATTTATTACATCTCGGGAATCGCGCTCGCATTCGTGCTCAAGGACAACCGGGCGTTCTGCAAGTACGTCTGCCCGGTCGCGGTCTTCATGCGACTTCCAGCCAAATTCTCGCTGCTCAGAATAAGGTGCGACAAAGAAAAGTGCGTCTCCTGCGGCG
>JAFLSP010000241.1 GCA_022510885.1 Treponema sp.
GCAATCTGCGCTACACTGCTCGTATGCATTTTCTTGAACTGAACGACGTGAGTTTTTCGTATCCTGCGGTGGCGGGCGATGTGGACGAGGACGGCAAGCAGATTGTGCCGCCGCTGCTGTGGGAGCACGTTTCCTTTGCGCTGCCCGGCGGCTTCGTGCATCTGGTCGGGCCGAACGGCTGCGGAAAAAGCACGTTCCTGCTGCTCGCAAGCGGACGGCTCGCGCCCACGACGGGCAGCGTTTCCCTGCTCGGGAAAAATCCCCACGCGCTCGGCGAGGAGCAGCGCAACCTGCTCGCGTCGTTCATCTACCAGAACATGGAATTTGACACCGACGAGACCGTGGACGCGCTGTTGGGGCAGGTGTACGCGAACGGCGCGCTCAAGGGCAATGCCGCCGCAATCCGCGGCGCGCACGGCGACCTGCTTTCGGAGGTGATTGACGTGTTTGCGCTGGGCGGCGTGCTGCGGCATCCGCTCACGGGCTTGAGCAAGGGCGAAATCCAGCGCGTGCTGCTCGCGTTCAGCATCCTGTACGGGAGCGCGTCGGTTTTTATGGACGAGCCGATGTTCGCCATGGAGCCGGGGCAGAAAGAGACCGCGCTCGCCTATCTGCGCGACTTCGTGCGGAAGACGGGGACGACCGTCTATCTTTCCATGCACGAACTTGACCTGACGCGCAAGTATGCGGAGCGCGTCCTGCTCATCTACCCCAACCACGACATGGACTTGGGTACGCCGCAGGAAGTGCTGACCGACGCGGATTTGGAGAAGGCCTACGGCGTTCCGGCGGCCATGCTCAAAAGCGGCGAGGCCTACACGCGCGCCCACCTTAAGGAGATGAGCGACCTGCTGGGCGGACGCGCCGAATAGGCGGTCTGCCCCCGCCTTTCCGCTCAGAACGGCGTTTCGTCGGGATTGCGGGCGGGCTTGATTTCCAGTCCCGTGAGCGTGGCGATGCGCGCGCAGTCCTCCCCGCTCAACTCAAAGTCGAACACGCGCGTGTTTTCGGCGATTCTTGCGGCGGTCACGCTCTTGGGAAGCGGCAGGTAGCCCTGCTGAAGGCTCCAGCGGATGCAAATCTGCGCGATTGAGCGGTCGTATTTCTGCGCAAGCTCGCGCATGAAGGCGTTGGAGAAAATCCCGCCCGTGCCGAGCGGACTGTAGGCCTCAAGAATCATGCCGGCGCGCGTGCAGTAGTCCACGAGCGCGTCCTGCGTCTGCCCCGGGCACAGCTTGATTTGGTTCACCACCGGCGCGACCTTCGCCGTCTTCATCAGCTCGGTGATGTGTCGTTCGTAAAAATTGCTGATGCCGAGCGCACGAATCTGCCCTGCCGCCTGCGCCTCCTCCATCGCCCGCCACGACTCCGCGTTCATCTGCGCCCAGCAGTCGCGGAATTTGAGCGGGTTCGGCCAGTGAATCAGGTAGAGGTCGATGTACGAGACGCCGAGCAGCTGGAGCGATTTTCTGATGGCGGCCTGCGTCGCCTCGTAGCCGTGGTCGTTGTTCCACAGTTTGGTGGTGATGAAGATGTCCTCGCGGCGCACCTTGCTTTCCTTGCAGAAGTCGCGGATGGCCGCGCCCACGCTCTTTTCGTTGCCGTAGGCGGTCGCCGTGTCGATGTGGCGGTAGCCGCTTTGCAGCGCGGTCTTGACGGCGGCATAGGCCTCGTCGCCGTCCTCCGACTGCCAGGTGCCAAACCCGATGCACGGAATGCGCACGTCGTTCGCCAGCGTGAACGCATCAGTAAGGGAAGAAAACTGCATACAAACTCCTTTTTTGCGGAAACCCGCGCAAGACAAAAATCAACAGGAACAGTATAGCATAAAATCCGCGCTTTTGCATTCCGGCAGGAAAAATGCGGCAGCCGGGCGGAACGCGCGCTAGATTTTTTTTGACAGGAAGGCTAGAATGACCGTGCGGCGCGGAGGAAATCACGCCCGCAAAGCGAGA
>JAFLSP010000242.1 GCA_022510885.1 Treponema sp.
CTGATGGCGCGGCGCGGGGAGTACTATCGCTTGCAGACGGCGCAGTTCGGGGAGTGAGGGTCAGTCCAGGATGGTAATCCAACTTCCGTCAAAACCGATGGATTTCAGAACGTCGTCTTTCTGCAACGTCGGTGGCTTTCGGACAGTGAATCTCACCGAGCCGTCCGGCACTTCCGTGTGAATCGTGAACTGCGAGCCGTGCGGCTGCCAGGTGAAGCGCACGTTTCCGTCACGGTCAAGGCCAGTCAGGTTGCCATTGCTGTTCACCGTCCAGTGATAGTCGGTCGTCCTGTACCGCGTCGTCTCTTCCTCAAAGAGCCTGTATGAGAGCAGGTCGTAGCTTCTGACCATTACAGCAGTCCTTACCCTACTGTAATGGTCGGTCGCTATGTTAATCCGTTCGTTCCAAATGCTGAGGACTGCCTCGCCTGTCTTCTGAACGTCCTTATGCGGGTCGGTGATGCCGTAGGAATAGTCGGGCGAGCACCTTCCGCTTATCAGCCGGATGCCCGTGCTCGTGAACGGGTCTTTTGCTTTCACGGTCTTCACTGACCAGCAGTTCTTGCCGAACACAACATCAGCGATGCCGACGGGTGAATCGAGGTGCATTCCGCCGATTGCGTCCGCGAACGCGTCGCCCCAGTCGTTGCCTGAAACGTCCTTCCTGCCCGTGTAAATCAGATAGACAAGATACGCGCCGATTTTGCGCACCAACTCTTCAGGAAACACATTCAGCGGGTACAAAGTGTGCGTCGTCAAATGTTTTGAATCTCTTAATCTCGGTCGCTCTTCCATACAGTGCATTCTTCTCCGCATGGCTCTGGCTGAAATCCTTCAGTGCCCTTATCATCTCCCGTGCCACGGCCTTGATTACGGGAACCGCCACGGAATTGCCCGTCTGTTTCTTTATCTTTCCGTAAGGCGCGACGATTTTATACGTGTCCGGGAATCCCTGTATTCGCAGCATCTCGCGCTCAGTCGGACGGCGCTCATCGTTTATGAGGATGTAGTTCGCGGAAGCCCCTGCCCTCAGCGCGGATGAATATGGATGTGGCGTGACTGAGCCGGCCATGTTCTCGTGCGAGATGTACGGACGAGGATAGTTCCTGTCTTTCAGTCGCGAAAGCCGCGAGAGCCGTATCTCATCCCGGACATAATATCTCTCATCGACATGGGTCTCCAATATGTCGGACAGCGTTTTTCTTTCTGACGGCGGAAGCGGACGCGGAAATTCAAAGCGCACATCGTCACGGAAGCCGACGATGATAATCCGTTCCCGTTTCTGCGGCACGCCGTAGTCAAGCGCGTTGAGTACCTTGTGATGCACATGATAGCCCAACGCCTCCAAGTGCGTGATGATGACCCTGAACGTGTTGCCCCCGTCGTGCGCGGTCAGGTTGCGCACGTTCTCAAGCATGAAGGCCTCCGGTCGCTTCTCCCGCAGGATTCTCTCTATATCGAAGAACAGCGTCCCGCAAGTCTCGTTCGCGAACCCCTCTTTCTTGCCGATGATTGAGAACGCCTGGCATGGAAAGCCGCCGAGCAGGATGTCAAAATCCGGGATACTGCCCGCCTCGATTTTCGTGATGTCTCCGGCCGGGTGCTCATGAAAATTAGCCTCATAGGTCCTGCAGGCATCCTCGTCAAATTCAGACGAAAACACGCAACACCCGCCAACCGCCTCAAAGCCAAGCCTGATGCCGCCGATTCCCGCGAATAAATCTATGAAACTGAAAGCGTCCCATCTCATAGCTGCCCCACCACCAAAATATTCTGACCATACTATACCACAAAGCAAGATATTTGTATACCCAAATGCAAAAGATGTCCATGTGCGGGGAGTAAAAAGAAGGCCGCTCGTCGGGAATCCGGCCGAGCGCGAGGTGTCCTTCCGCCGGAAGCAGCGCTCCGTCTCGTGCCGCGCCCCTCACGCCCGCA
>JAFLSP010000243.1 GCA_022510885.1 Treponema sp.
GGAATCCGCTACTTCGTGTGCGCCGCGCTCTCCTACGTGCCGTCGGATGATTCAGACGACGGGATTCCGGAGCGGGCAGTCGTGTCCGATGTCGCCGCAGTCGCCTGCACCGGCCTGCCTGCGCTGTACCTCGACCTTGACCGCCCGCTCGCGAGCGTCACCAAGGACGACTACGCGCTCGGCAAAATGCGCATCGTCCAGCCGGACGGCACGGAATTCGAGTACGACTTCACCAAATCGGGCAAGGAAGGCATCAAGGGGCGCGGTAACTCCAGCTGGTCAAACTTCGACAAGAAAGGCTACAACATCAAGCTCGACAAGAAGCAGGGGCTGTTCGGGCTGCCGAAGGCAAAGAAATGGTGCATCGTCGCGAACCACTCCGACAAGACGCTCCTGCGCAACAAGTTCGCGTCCGTGCTCGGCAACGATGTCCTTGGAGAAGCGGGCGGCGAGTGGAATCCGCGCTTCGTCTCGGTGGACGTGGTGGTGAACGGCGAGTACCGAGGCAACTACCTCTTCGGCGAGCGAATCACGCTCACGGAGGGGCGCGTGGACGTGCCTGACATCACCGAGGCGGCCGACCTTGCCGACGGCGGCTTCATCCTTGAGGTGGACAGCCGGCTTGACGCGGAGTTCACCTTCAAAACCGATTTGAAGGCCGTGCCGTTCACGCTCAAAGACCCCGACGAGGTGGGCGCGGACGTGCAGGCGCACATAATGCGAATCGTGAACACGGCGGAGGCCGCGCTCTACGGCGACAATTTTGCGGACACGGCGGACGGCTGGCGCAAGTACCTGGACGAGGCATCATTCATCGACTGGTTCATCGTGAACGAATTCGCCAAGAACAACGACGCGATTTTCCACACGTCGGTCTATATGTACTACAATCCGGCAGACGGAAAACTGCACATGGGACCGAACTGGGATTTCGACATCGGATTCGGGAACGTAAACTACAACGGCTGCGACGACCCGACCGGCTGGTATATAAAAGATGCGTCATGGATTGCCCGCCTGTTCGAGGACGAGGCCTTCGTCGCGAACCTGAAATCCCGCTGGAACGAGGTGAAGCCTGCCATCAGCATGAAATCAAGCACGGAACTGCGCGCGCTCGCGGCGGCAAACAGCGTCTCGGCAGAACTGAACTTCGCGCGCTGGCAGATTCTGGGAAAGTACGTCTGGCCGAACCCCGCAGGCTACGAGCGCCGCACCACCTACCAGAGCGAGGTTGACTGGATGGCGGACTGGCTTGAGCGACGCTACAACTGGCTTGACGGCGCGATAAACGCGCTGTAGGCAAATCGGGGCGCGGACGCGCGTTTTTGCCGACTTTACGCCTGGACAAGGAACGGCACTCCGCCGCTCGTAGAAATTCTGTCTGGACAAGCAGCGGCAATCCGCCGTCCGCCGAAATTCCTTTTGGACGAGCAACGGCAATCCGCCGCTCACAGAAATTCTGTTTGGACAAGCAACGGCAATCCGCCGTCCGCTGAATTTCTGTCCGGACAAACAACGGCAATCCGCCGCTCGTGGAAATTTCTCTTGGGCGGGCAAAAAATTTTCGTTTGATGGCAGACTTTGCGTCTGGGCAAGCAACAAATTTTCGTTTGAAGCCTGCCTTCACCTCGGGGAAGCAACAAATTTTTGTTTGAAGCCCGCCTTTGCCTCGGGGAAGCAAAAAAATCTCCGTCCGTTGCCCGCTTTCTGCGAAAATCACATCCGGACGCGCGCGTTCACTCCGAAACGTATCCAGTTATTTACGGAAACGTTTCCAGCTCCAAACGGATACGTTTCCGTTATCATAATGGAAACGTTCCCACTGCGCGGCGGAAACGTTTCCGGCATTCAGTGGAAACGTTTCAAAATCAGGGGCAAGACAAGCGATGGCACTCGCTTGCCAAAGAATTTTATCGCAATGTTCTAAAACTCGC
>JAFLSP010000244.1 GCA_022510885.1 Treponema sp.
CTGCGGAAATACCGCTCCCCGCCGTGGCCGTCCGCGACGGAGAAGACGGCATAGCCTTTTTTCAGCAGGACTTTCGCGGAGTCCTGCAAGGGCTTGCCGTCACGAAGGTGTGAGGCTCCGACTTTAGAAACGCAAATCTCGTTCATCATGGCCGCTTACCAGTCATCTCCGTTCGTTGATGTCTGACTTAAATCAGGGTCGTTCTGCTCAATGTCTTTGATTTGGTCAATCATCGCGTCCTGTTTGCTCTGGATTTGACCGTCGTTTACAGGCTGGCTTCTGCTTCCAATCATCGAAGATGTAATTGACACCTTGCGAATCCATTTTTTCAGCGACTCGGGTGTGTGCACGGTGATGACCGCCTCAATGTTGCCTGTGAATTCTTTGAGGACATCTTTGTTCGCGTCATCGCCTACCGCAAGCGCGACCTTAATCGCATGTTTGTACCAGTTGTTGTTTTTCAGTTTGTTGAGACCGGAAAGATAGTCGTCGGTCGGCTCGCCGTCGCTCATCAGAAAAAGAACGGGCGCGACCGAGCCGGAGGGGGCGGTCAGAAATTTATCCCGTGAAAGCTTGTCATTCAGTTCCTCAAACGCCATGCCTAAATCCGTAACGCCGTCCGCCTGCAATTCCTGCCATTGGAAGCTGTCCGCGGCAATAGGCGTGGGATACATCCATTCACAGCCTGTAGAGAATTTGAGGCAGGCGACTTTCAAATCGATGTCAGCCCCTCCTGCGTCCTGCAAATCGGGAAGAACGCTCCTGATTGCAACGTTCACACTCGTGATTTTTGTCCCCATCATCGAGCCTGATGTATCGACGATAAAGAACAAAACCAACTGCCTTTTTACGATTTCCTCGCGTCCGTCATGAAGTCCCATGGTTTCCTCCAAATGCTATTTTTCAACCGTGCCGGTTGTGTTTCCAAAATTGATTTCCATTCCCTGCGCAATCGGAACGACCGAGTTGTTCCCGACCGTTTTCAGCTGTCCGTCAACGGGGAACGTCCATGTCGTGTCGCTCAGGTTCTTTATGCCCCAGAGCGCGCTGTCGTGCTTGCTCATAATCACCTCGCCCACGATTTTTGCGTAGTCGTCGCTGTCCTTGCTGACGTGGCACTCACGGATTTTCGCGCCGGGGAAGAGCGGGATTTTGTGGCTCTTCACGCGCAGGATGCGAGGGTAGCTGAACGTGTGCTTGCAGGCAAAGTTCATCGGCTGCCCTGGTGTGAACTTGTATATCATGTGCTCGCTTCCGCACAGCGGGCAGACCATAATCTCGTCAAGGAAGCGGAACAGCTTTTTCTGCCACTCGTTGTCGGGAAGCCGCTTGTTCGGGTCTTTGATGCCGTCCACAAAAGAGGTGATGAAGGCGTCGCGTATGTACTGCGGGAGACGCGGCCAGATTTTGAGCGGATTCGCGTGGATGCCCTGGACCGGGCGGTTCGAGTCGTCCTGCGGGTTGAAGATGAACACCGGGCGCGTGCCGTACAGCTCCATCTCGCGCTTTTCGGTGATGCAGACCGAATCCACATACGCCTTGCCCATGAGCGGGTCATGCAGACAGAACAGTTTGAAGAGGATGACGGCGAGCGAGTAGTTGTCCGTGAGAACGCCGGGGAAGGTGTCGCCTCTGAACACCTCGGGCGCCATGTAGCCGGGCTTTCCGCCCACGTTCCCGGGGTTCTTGATGCCGCCGGGGGTCACGTTGTCGTTGTCGCAGATGAGCACGTCGCCCGTTTTTACATTGATGAAAAATCCGCCGTCGTTCAAATCCTGATATGAAAATCCTTTGATGTGCAGCTCTCGGAACGCATTGACGATGTTAAGCGCGGACATGACGAGCGTCTCCGTGGAGGAGAAATTCACCTTGTTGTTCAGGATGTCCGAGAACTCCACATACTCCTTGGGGCGCAGGTTCATCACATA
>JAFLSP010000245.1 GCA_022510885.1 Treponema sp.
TATATCGCCATACGTTACAGCGCGCCCATCACTTTGTGCGGAATGTACGGCTCCTCAAGGAATGCGACCTCCTCCTAGGAGAGCGCGACATCGAGGCTTTTTGCCGCATCCTCAAGGTGCGCCGTTTTCGTTCCGCCCACAATCGCGGAGGCGACTCCCTTGGCGAAGTGCCATGCGAGCGCGACCTGCGACATCGAGACCCCGCGCCTCCGGGCAAGCTCGCTCACGCGCCCGACGATGCTCATGTCCGCCTCGCGCGTGCTGTCGTACTTGCCCACGGCAACTTTGTCCGTGCGGCTGCGCTCGGTGTCCGCGTCCCATGTGGGGCGGGAGAGCCTTCCTGCGGCGAGCGGAGAGTACGGGGTTCGCGCCACGTTCCAGTCCTCGCAGACGGGAATCAGGTCTCGCTCGTCCTCGCGGTAAAGGAGGTTGTAGTGGTTCTGCATGGACACGAAGGGAGTCCATCCGTTGAGCCGCGCCGTGTACTGCATCTTCTGGAACTGCCAGCCGTACATGGCGGACGCTCCGAGCGCGCGCACTTTGCCTGATGTGACCGCCTTGTGCAGCGCCTCCATCGTCTCCTCAATCGGGTGCTCGTAGTCGAATCGGTGGATAATCAGCAGGTCGATGTAGTCCGTGCCCAGCCGCCTGAGGCTTCCCTCCACCTCGCGCTCGATTGCACCGCGCGAGAGCTTGCCCTCGTTGAAGTAGACCTTTGTCGCGAGCACCACCTTGTCCCGCGCGACGTTGTTTTTGATTGCCCTGCCCAGGTACTCCTCGCTCGTTCCCGCCGAGTAGACGTTCGCCGTGTCGAAGAAGTTGATGCCGAGCGACAGGGCGGACTTGACCATCCCCTCGCTGTCCTCTGCGTTGAGCGTCCATGCGTGGAAATTCGTCGCCGCGTCGCCGAAGCTCATGCAGCCCACGCACAGCCGCGAGACCTCGATTCCCGAGCCGCCGAGCGTTGTGTATGTCATGTGTTCCCCCTTACTCGCCTTTCTCTTCCGGCTTGAGCGGGCCGTAGAAGTAGGACGCTGTCGCGCCGCCGTCAATCAGAAAGTCCGCGCCGGTGATGAACGCGCCCTTGTCGCCCAGAAGAAGCTCCGCCACGTTCGCGACCTCGTCGGCAGTGCCGGGCCGTCCCGCAGGGCATTTGGCGAACATATTTTTGTAGAAGTCGCCGCGCGGGCCGTTGAACTCGTCAATGGCGAGCGGAGTTACGATGATTCCCGGCGAGATTGAGTTGAGCCGCGCTCCGCGCTCGCCCCATCTGACCGACTCCGCCATCACGCGCTTCTCGTTGCAGCGTTTTGCCATCTGGTAGGCGTGGAGCGTGTCGCGGATGTTCTGTGGCCGCAGGACTTCGAGGCTCAGAAGCTCCTCCGTGGGCGTCGTGGCGAGCAGCGCGTCAGTCCGCGCGCCAAGCTGCTCCATGCGGTGCCCGCTCTGGCTCGAAATCGTCACTCCCGCGCCGCCCCTCCGAATCACCTTGCCCACTTCCTCCAGAAGCACCGCCGTGCCGTACAAGTCCACTTTGAGAATCGCCTCCACCGGAGCCTGGCTCGGGGAGACGCCCGCCGCGTTGACAAGGCATGAAATCTCGCCGTGCCTCTGCGCCTCGGCGATGAGATGCAAAATGCTCTCGCGCGAGGAGATGTCGCAGTCAACGGGAAGCGCGTCGAATCCCGCCTCGCTCAGGATTTTCGCGACTGTCTCCGCGTTCTCAAGCCGCTTGTCGCCCACGATGATTTTCTTCCCGTGAGCGACCCTGCGCACAATCGCCATGCCGATTTGCCCCGCGCCGGTCAGCAAAACTACGTCTTTCATTTTTTCCTCCTAAAAAAGCCGGGAAGAAAGCCTCAGCTTCCCCCTAAAAAATAATCTCTATTCTGAATCTCGCTTCCTCCGAAGCAGAATCTTCCCC
>JAFLSP010000246.1 GCA_022510885.1 Treponema sp.
GAATCCTCACGTCAGCCCGCCGCCTCGCGAACTCCCGGATGACGTTGAAAATCGATATGCCCTCGAACACATCCCCGCCCGGCGAGTCCACCGTAATCTGCAACTCCGTCTCCCCGTCCGGGAAAGCGTCCAGAGCCGCCTGCATATACCCGGCAGAAATCACATCCCCGAATCTCGGGTCATCAATCACCTTGTCAATCAGAATCTCGTGCATTTATATAGCCTCCAGGCACGTGAATGTATAGTAGCCCACCAGCTGCCCCTCGCGCACAGTCACGCTGTCGTCAAGCGTGTCGCCCCACCGCCTGCGGAAGTGCGTGTAGCCGGTTCGCGGATTGTACCACTTCTCAACCGTGTACATCTCGTCCGGCACAACGGCGGGAAGCTTCTTGACCTCGTTTTTCTTCCACCGTCTGCCGGTCGCGAGCCTCAGGATGTCCTCGGTGTAACAAGTCCACGCGTCATCCAGATAGCCCATCTCGCGGCAGTGCATGGCGAAGCTCACAATGTCAACCGCCCGCTCGTGTTCAAGGAAATCATCATGCCACTCCTCCGCAATCGAGCAGAGGCAGAGGAACAGACACGCCTCATCGCCCATGAACATGAGCATCTGCTCGCGCTTCTTGAGCAGCGACTGCAAACCCTTGTATTTCCTGATGATCTCCTCTCTCATCCGCCGCTCCTACTCCGCAGAATCCTTGGTGAAAAGCCCGCAGATTGTCACAACCGCGCCCTCCGCGACACCGATTGCCGCGTTAATCGCGCCCGCGTATGCAGGCTCAATGTAAGTCACAATCGCCACGGCAGCACCGGCCGCAGCGGTCACAAGACTGCTCACAAGCAGGTAAGTTTTCTTGCTCATTCTCGCTCCCCGCCCCCATAAAGGGCCTTGATTCCGTTGTAGTTTCTCTCCGTCTCCTCGATGCGGATTCTGTACTCTGCCAGCCGCACGAGCCATTCCCCCGGGACGCTCACCGTTCCGTCAGCGTTCCGCTCCTCTCCGTCCAGAGCCGGAAAAACCGGAAAGACGATTTCCGGCACGAACGGCCTGTCCACATATTCAGTGCTTGTGCAACTCGTCAAGAGCATTGCCAAGAGCGTCGCCGCTATGAAGCTCATCAACTTCCGCATCCGCCTGCCTCCTGTTCTCACTAACAATTTCCTGCGCGTTCTTATACCGCGCAAGCTCCGCCGCGAAAGCGTCCTTCTGCCGCTCCAAAGTACCGTTCATCGTCTTGAGCAGCTCGATTTTCCCGCACAGATAACGCACAAGAAAAATCATCACCATGACCACGCAGAAAAGCGCGATGAAAAAAATCGCACTCATGCTCATTTCCCGCCTCCAACGAATTTGTCGAACATGATGTTCAAATCAATCGTCCCCGCACCAAGGCCGTAGACAACCGCCCACACCATGCATATCTCGCCGACCGTGGCGGTCGGCATCACGCCAAGCCATTTGAGCACCGCGCAGAGCACGATTCCGAACGCCGCGAAGAACTTGAAAATCTTGCTTATCCTCTTCGCCGTCAGCCCCTCTTCCTTTTCAGCCATGTTTTCCGTGTTGTCCGCCGCTGTCATAACAGCCTCCTATTTCAGCCCCAGCCGCAGTGCCACATACCCGATGAGCACTGTGATAATGCCCTTGAACACATAGTCGAACCATCCTGCGTGGGAGTCAGTCTGCTTGTCGTTCACCGCAAGCCGCACCTCAAGCGCGCTCACGCGCTCCGTCAGCTTCCCGATTTCCGCCGCGCGCGAGTCCATCCTCTGGTTCAGATGCTTCACCTCCGCCGTCAGCTCCGTGAGCTGCGTCAGAATCCGCTCCAGCTTGTCGTCCCCCACCCGCTTCATGCCTGATGTGTTTTCCGCGCTCATTCCTCATCCTCCCCGCTACTCCCGAAAGTACCGCCGTACACGGG
>JAFLSP010000247.1 GCA_022510885.1 Treponema sp.
TTGTGAGCGGCTGAAGCGCGACCGCGACCACGTCCGCCGCGTTGATTCGTATGGCAATCTTGCTCATGAAATACCTCTGATTGAAAAAAGTGTCGCATTAGTATACTATGAAATCCACAAAATGTATATGGAGAAAATCATGCGGGTAAGCGATTCAATCAGATACGTGGGTGTGGATGACCACGACATCGACCTTTTTGAAGGGCAGTTTGTCGTTCCTCACGGCATGGCGTACAACTCATACGTCATTCTTGACGAGAAGACGGCGGTCATGGACACGGTGGACGCGCGGTTCGGCGGCGCATGGCTTGAAAACGTCGCGGCGGCACTGGGGGGAGCGTCGCCCGACTATCTCATCGTGCAGCACATGGAAATGGACCACAGCGCGAACATCAAGCGTTTTGCCGAAACCTACCCGAGTGCGAAAATCGTCTCCTCCAAGCTTGCCTTCACCATGATGAAAAGCTACTTCGGCACGGACTTTGCGGAGCGGCAGGTGCTCGTCGCCGACGGCTCAACGCTGGAACTGGGCACGCGCACGCTCCATTTTGTGGGCGCACCCTGCGTGCACTGGCCGGAAGTGCTGTTCACCTACGACAGCAAGGACAAGGTGCTGTTCAGCGCGGACGGGTTCGGCAAGTTCGGGGCGAACGACTACGACGACCCCGAGGGCTGGGCTTGCGAGGCGCGGCGGTACTATTTCGGCATTGTCGGCAAGTTCGGCGCGGACGTGCAGTCGGTGCTCAAAAAGGCGGCCGCCCTTGACATCAAAGTGATTGCCCCGCTCCACGGCCCGGTCCTGCACGAAAACCTCGCCTACTACCTGAAGACCTACGACACCTGGTCACGCTACGGCGTGGAAAGCGAGGGCGTGGCGATTGCCTACACCTCGGTCTACGGGAACACCAAGCAGGTCGCGGAAAAACTGGCGGACATCCTGCGCGCAAAAGGCTGCCCCGCGGTCGCGATTTCCGACCTTGCGCGCGCGGACACCTACGAATGCGTGGAGGATGCGTTCCGCTACGGAAAACTCGTGCTTGCCACCACCACCTACAACGGCGGCGTGTTCCCCACGATGCGCGAATTCATCGAACACCTGACGGCGCGCAACTACCAGAACCGCACGGTCGCGCTCATCGAAAACGGCAGCTGGTCTCCGGCGGCAAACAAGGGCATGGCCGCGCTGTTCGCCGACAGCAAGGACATCAGGATTCTTGACGCGGGCATAACCGTAAAAATCGCGATGACCGACGAGACCCTTGCGCAGCTGGAGACGCTGGCCGACAGCCTGATGAACGAACGCTAGATTGGAGACACGGCAATGACCTATCGGCAGAAAGAAACCATTGAAGCGGTGCAGTGGAACGGCACGAACCAGGAGGAAGTAAAGGCCTTCGCGCGGCAGTTCGCGCTGTTCGACTACGCGGATACCAACCACGACGGCAAGACCTTCGACGCGGTGCTCAAGATAAAGACGGCGCATCACATCGTCCCGGCGGAAATCGGCGACTACGTGGTGCGCGGTAAAAAGGGCGACTATTCCGTGAGCAGACGCGATGATTTTGAAGCAAAGTACGAAGAGGCAACCGGGCGGTAGCCGCAAGCAGTGCTGACATGGATTCTCCCGATTCTTTCATAGCCAAGCCGCTTGCCGAACTGACCGCTGAAGAATGGGAAGCACTGTGCGACGGCTGCGGGCGGTGCTGCTACCGAACGTTCATTACCGGGCGCGGCAAACGCGAGAAAATCTGCCCGACGCGCATCGCCTGCGACCTGCTTGACGTGCAGACGGGAGCCTGCACCGACTATGCCAACCGCTTCAAACGGGCAAAAGACTGCGTGCGCCTCACGAAACACAACGTGGGGCGGTGCGACTGGCTGCCCCAGACCTGCGCCTATCGCCTGCGCTACTACAAACG
>JAFLSP010000248.1 GCA_022510885.1 Treponema sp.
GCGGGAGTATGCTATAGTTAGAGCCATGCAGAACTACAACCTCGGCTTCGTGACGGACGAGCAGATTTTCTCGCACGTGAGGGAGACGGTCAGAAAGTACCGCTACCACATCGACCTTGCGGAATTCAACAGAAACCTGATAGACCCGATAAAGCTCACGTTTGATGCGAAAGTCTACCGTCAGTCCATACGGCAGACGGTGGAGGCGGAGTGCATCCGACAGATTGACAAGACGAACACGAACCACATCGGCTATTTCCATCAGAATATGTTCCGCCTTGCGGGGAACGGCTGGGAAGTGCCGAGAAACGGCGAGGACGGCGGATTCGATGTGACGAACCACGAAAAGCACATCTTCTGCGAGATAAAGAACAAGCACAACACGATGAACTCCGCCTCATCGCAGAAAACCTACATCAAGATGCAGGGCAAAATCCTTGAGGACGACAAGGCTACCTGCTACCTCGTGGAGACAATCGCCGCCAGGTCGCAGGACATCCCCTGGGCGACGAGGGTTGACGGAAAGAATTTCAGGCACGAGCGCGTCCGCCGCATCTCGATGGACAGGTTCTACGAGGTCGTGTTCGGGCAGCGAGACGCTTTCTGCAAGCTCTGCGCCGCGCTCCCGGACGTGCTTGACGACGTGATTGCGGAGGGAGAAATCGAGCCGAGCGTGAACACCGTGTTCGACGAGCTGAGCGCGATTTCCCCCGACATACTCAAAAGCCTGTACCTGCTCTCGTTCAGGACTTACGAGGGGTTCAAGGACTTATGATGCCGCTCATCAACTCGGCAAACCTTGCGAGCGTGCTCGGCGTATCGAACGCCACGGTCAGCGCGTGGGTCGCAAGCGGAAAAATCACGCCGGTAAAAAAAGACAAGTCGTACCTGTATTTTGACCAGAACGTCCTGCCATTTCCCGAGCTGAAGGAGATGGGGAAATCCGCATGGGAGGAGGAGGAGCGGACGAAACCCGTGCGGCAGTTCACCTCAATGGAACTGTTTGCGGGCGCGGGCGGACTTGCGCTCGGGCTTGCGGATGCTGGATTCTCCCACATCCTGCTGAACGAGTTCGACCACGATGCCTGCGAGACGCTCCGACGCAATTTCGGGGATGCGAACGTCATCGAGGGCGATGTCCACGGCATAGACTTCACGCCGTACAAGGGCAAGGTGGATTTACTCTCGGGCGGCTTTCCGTGCCAGGCGTTCTCGTATGCGGGAAACCAGCGCGGCTTCGACGATGCGCGCGGAACGCTTTTTTTCGAGCTTGCCCGCGCGATACGGGAGACCCGGCCGAAAGTGTTCCTCGGCGAGAACGTCAAGGGGCTGCTCTCACACGATGGCGGACGGACGTTCAAGGTCATCTCGCAGATAATCGATGACCTCGGCTACCGCCTTGTCCCGCCGCGCGTCCTGAAAGCCGTGATGTACAAAGTTCCGCAGAAGCGCGAGCGCATTTTCCTCGTTGGAATCAGGAAAGACCTTGCGGACAAAGCGGACTTCCATTGGCCTTCACCCTACCACAAGGTGATGACGCTGCGAGACACGTTCTACAAGGGCGAGCTGTACGACTGCGACGTTCCCGAAAGCACCGGACAGAAATACCCCGCGAGGAAGGCGGAAATCCTAGCGCAAGTGCCGATGGGAGGAAACTGGCGGGATTTGAGCGAGGACCTGCAGAAAGAGTACATGAAGGGCAGCTTCTACCTCGGCGGCGGAAAGACGGGCATGGCGCGGCGGCTCTCCCTTGACGAGCCGTCGCTGACGCTGACCTGCGCCCCCGCCCAAAAGCAGACAGAGCGGTGTCACCCGATTGAGACCCGCCCGCTCACCGTGCGCGAGTACGCGCGGATTCAGACATTCCCCGACTCATGGGAATTC
>JAFLSP010000249.1 GCA_022510885.1 Treponema sp.
GGTCTTGTGCGGAATGTCGTCCTCGATTCCGAGCACGTTCTTCCTCCACTCCACGTAGTCGCTCCAGCTTCCCTCCACGAAATGAACCTCGGAATTGTTCTCGAAAGCGAGGATGTGCGTGCAGACTCGGTCGAGGAAGTAGCGGTCGTGGCTGATGACCATCACGACGCCCGCGAAAGAGCCGATTGCCTCCTCCAGGCTTCGTGTGGTCGTGATGTCGAGGTCGTTCGTCGGCTCGTCGAGCAGCAGCACGTTGCCCGCCTCCTTGAACATCATGCCCATGTTGAGGCGGTTCTTCTCGCCGCCGGAGAGGACGGAGATTTTCTTGTTCTGCTCCGCCCCGTTGAAGTTGAACCATGAGCAGTAGGCGTGCGCGTTTATCTCACGCACCGCGCCGTTCACCGGGCGGCCTTTCTCGTCCACCGCGCCGAGCCTGACCAAATCCGAGCCGCCGGAGAGCATCTCGTAGACGGTCTTGTTCGGGTCGAGCTTGCCGCGCATCTGGTCAACGTAGACGAGCCGCACCGTCTCGCCGATTTTGAGCGCGCCCGAGTCGGGCAGTTCCTTTCCTTTCTTGCCGTCGGGAAGCTCCACGTCCTGCCCCGCCGCGCTCGCAATCATCTTGAAGAGCGTCGTCTTTCCCGCGCCGTTCGGCCCGACGATTCCGACCACCGCCCCGGCGGGAATGTGGAAGTCAAGGTTCTCGAACAGAACACGGTCGTCGAACGACTTGGTGAGCTTCTCCGCGTCAATCACCACGCTGCCAAGGCGAGGCCCCGCAGGAATCGAAATCTGCGTGTCCTTGAGCTGCACGCGCTTTGACTCCTCGGCGAGAAGAGCCTCGTACTTGGTGATATGCTCCTTGTGCTTCGCCTGACGGCCTTTCGCCCCGGCATGAATCCACGCCAGCTCCTCCTGCATCTCGCGGCGGCGCACGGAGGCCTGCTTCTCCTCAAGCGCGAGCCGCTTCTCCTTCGCCTCAAGCCACTGCGAGTAGTTGCCCTTGAACGGATAGCCCTCGCCCCTGTCCATCTCAAGAATCCAGCCCGCCACGTTGTCGAGGAAGTAGCGGTCGTGCGTGATTGCGATGATTGTCCCCGGATATTCCTTGAGATGCCGCTCAAGCCACGCCACCGTCTCCGCGTCGAGGTGGTTGGTCGGCTCGTCAAGAAGGAGGATGTCCGGCTTCTGCAAGAGGAGGCGGCACAAAGCGACACGCCTACGCTCGCCGCCTGAGAGCACGTCCACCACCTGCTCGGCGGGCGGGCAGCGCAGCGCGTCCATGGCAAGCTCCAGGTTCGCGTCAAGGTTCCAGGCGTCCGCCGCGTCGAGCTTCTCCTGAATCTCCGCCTGCCGCGCGCAGAGCTTGTCGAAGTCCGCGTCCGGGTCGCCGAACGCCTCGTTCACCTTGTCGAACTCGGCGAGCAGGTCGGTAATCGGCTTCACGCCCTCCATCACGATTTCCTTGACCGTCTTTCCCGGCTCCAGGTGCGGCTCCTGCTCCAGATAGCCCATCGTGTAGCCGGGCAGCAGCCGGGTCTCGCCCGTGTAGTCCGTGTCAATCCCCGCGAAAATCTTGAAGAGCGAGGACTTTCCCGCCCCGTTCTCACCAATCACGCCGATTTTCGCGCCGTAATAATAGGAAATCGAGATGTCCTTGAGGACAACCTTCGTGCCATACGCGCGAGAGACGCGCTCCATCGTATAGATGATTTTCTTGTCGTCGAATGTCTTTGCCATACGGGGATTATAGCGGAAAACAGGCGTTTTGTCTTGCGGGGTGCACCGCCGTCATTGTGCGACTGCCGCGCGGAAAAGCTCTTCTTTTAAGGCAAGCACTTCCTCCAGAGAAAGCCCTGTTCCCTGCGCAATCTGCTC
>JAFLSP010000025.1 GCA_022510885.1 Treponema sp.
CCATGTGCGCGGGCAGCTCAACCGCAAAGGTACGCGGCGTTCCCGCAACGGGAAGCGTGATGCGCGTGGCGGCAAGGCAGAGCGTCTTTACCCCCAAAGATTTCCGCGCGAGGCGGTTCAAGGGAAAGTCGCCGTGGCGGTCGTCGGCGACAATCGGGCAGCGCGCCTGCGCGAGGTGAATGCGAATCTGGTGCATCCGTCCCGTGCCCAGCACGAGGCGCAGGCGGCTCACGGTGATTTCCCGCTCTCCCGCCTGAAGGCGCGCGGTCGCTTCCACCCAAAACTGCGTGACCGCCGACTGCGTGCGTCCGTGCGCGGTCACGGCGGCACGTATCGTTCCCGCGCGGGAAGGCTTGCCGTCCACCACCGGCTCGCCGAAGCAGAAAGCAGTGTACGTCTTCTGCACCTGCTTCCCCGCAATCAGCGCAGTCCATGCGCGCGCCGCCGCCGGATGCTTCGCCACCACCAAAAGCCCCGCCGTCTCGCGGTCAAGGCGGTGCACCAAATGCACGGGGCAGCCGACCTGCCGCGCGAGCGTCTCGTCCAGCGGATGCGCCACGCCCGCGCCGCCCTGCACGGCCATGCCCGCCGGCTTGTTCACCAGGAGAATGTCGTCGTCCTCGTAGATGACGGGAATCGCCATGCCCGCCTCAGTCGTAGAACAGCACGGGCAGCCACTGGTCGCGGTCCTGCATCGCCGCGTCCATCATGCCGAGCGTCAGCCCCGTGGCGGTCGTCTCGCCCACGAGGTAGTCCGTGTCGCCGACAGAGATAGTCTGCCCCAGTTTGCCGGGCAGCGCGACCCCGAACATGGCGTGGCTGTACGCCGCGCTCACGAACAAACACGCATCCATGTCCATCTGCCGCAGCAGGACGGCGGCGAGGAGGCTGCGGCTGTCGCAGTCGCTCGGCGCACCGCGCAGCACGGACGGAATCGGCGCGAGGTCGGCTTTGTCGGCAGTCGTCGAAGCGCGCGCGTAAGGAAACTGCTGCGTCCAGGTGAGGAGCATCTGCGCGAGCGCGGCGCCGGGGTTCTCGGGGTCAGCCTTCTGCGCGTCCGGCAGCAGCGCGTTGTGCAGGGCAAAGGCGATTTCCTTGGTGCGTCCCATCGTGTCACGCGCGACAAGGCGGTAGAAACGCTGCCACGCCGCGAACGCATGGGGCGTGTTCGCAAAGGGCAGAAAGACCGCCCACTCGCGGTCAATCACAAAACGCGCCGCCTCTTCGTCCTCCCGGTCGATGCGCGTCCTGACCTTCTTCCCCGCGACCGAAAGCGTCAGCGTCTCCTTTTTTCCGCCGGGAAACGCCTGCGTCGTCACGATGCCCGGCTCGCGCAGGCTTCCCGCATCGGTCATCACGGAATCGAGCACGGAAAGCAGAAACTGCTCGCAGTCATAGGCAACCTCGGCGGGCGCGTAGGCGAGCACGGTCAGCCAGCCCTTCTTTTCGGAAAGCGGCATGGCGCACGACCAGCCCTCGTGCGCCCCGTCGAGCGCGGCGTTCCGCATGGTCATCCTGGCAAGCGCGCAATTCTGATTGCGCCACCGCACTGGCGCGACGTCTCCTTTCGCCCCCAGCGCGGCAAAACTCCCCAAAAGCGCGTCCCGCGCGGAAGTATATGAGTCCGCCGGATGCACGCAGACCGTCACCTCCACCGGCAGCATCGTGTGCCGGAAGAGCAGCATCGCCGCGTCGTCCGAGCCGTCGTCGAGCGAAAAGCCCTCGGGAAAATCGATGACGTAGCCGAACTGCGGCACCGGAAACACGTCCGCACCAAGGGCGGCACCCAGCAAAAGAACAAGCGAACAGACGATGATTTTTACGCGCGTCATAGCCCCACTATACCACACAATCGGCGGCGTGATAAGCGGGAGATGCCCGGCAAATCCTTGCATAATCCCCAAACTTTGCTACAATATATACAGGAGTTATCTATGAGAAATATGTTTCGGAAGATTTTGCTCGTGCTGACCGCGCTCGTGGCGGTCGGCATGGTAGGATGCAAGCGCAGCGAGGCGCAGACACCGCCACCGTCACAGCACGTCAACCTGTTCCTTGCGGGCGACTCGACCGTAAAGGACTACAGCGCGGCCGGCATGTGGAACGGCGGCAAGGCGCGCAACGAGGGCGCCTGGGGCGAGTTCCTGCAGGCGTGGCTCAACGACTCGACCACCGTGCAGAACTACGCGAACGGCGGCCGCTCCACGCGCAGCTTCATCAACGAGGGCAAACTCGACAAAATCGCGCAGAACATCGGCGCAGGCGACTACCTGTTCATCCAGTTCGGGCACAACGACTGCTCGAACGGCGCGAAAAACCTTGAGGAGCGCTTCGTGCCGCTCGGCAAGCCCAACCGGAAAGGCATCTACCCCGTCACGGCGGGCAAAAAGGAAAAAACGCCCGACTCCTTTGCGGCAAGCTACGGCGAGGAGTTCTACCCGCACACGAGCGGCACGTTCAAATGGTACCTCAAGCAGTACATCGACGTGGCGCGCAAGGCGGGCGCAATCCCGGTGCTCGTCACGCCGGTCTCGCGCGTGTACTTCGCCGGACTGAAAGGCACCATCGAGCCGCACCACGACGCCAAGGACACGACCACGGGAACGCAGACGACGACGAACAATGCCTACGTTGAGGCCGTGCGCCAGCTGGCAAAAGAGGAAAAAGTCACGCTGATTGAGGGCTTTGAAATCACCAAGTCCTTGTACGAAAAGTCCTTCGCGGACACCAAGAAAAACGTCGAGGCCTTCGCGCTCATGTTCCCGGACGACAAGACGCACAACAACAAGCTCGGCGGCTTCATCATCGCGGGCGAATTCGCCCATGCAATCAAGGCAGGAATCCCCGCGCTCGCGCCGCGCGTCAGGCATCCGACGGACACCACCGGCACGAACACCGACGGCACGGTGCTGTTCTCCGTGGACGCAAACGGCATCTTCGACTGCCCCGACGCATACTGGAAGACCTACGCGCAGAACCTGATGGATTCGCTTGCGGAATAACGGAACATGCGCCCTTTCGGGCGGACGTTCCGCCGCAATCTTCCCCCGCACCGCGTTTTCTGATACACTGTGTGCATGAAGAATCTGGCGCAACTCAGGCAACACAAACACCTGCTCATCGCGGCGGCACTGCTCGCGTTCGCCGCATGCACCGCGTGTTTTTGCGGCTACGTCCGCTCGTTCGCGCACGGGGAGCGCACGCCGCAGCCCACGGCCGAGCAGCGAGCCTACCTCTCCGACTGCCTTGACGCGGCCTATCCCGCAAAGCGGCGGAACATCCTGCGCGCGCTCCCCTACGGGACGAATCCCGCCGTCCTCGACATTGCCGCCGAATCCGCCATCCTCATCGACACGGCGAACGGCTGTGTTTTGTACGAAAAGAACGCCGACGAGGCGATTCCCCCCGCGTCGATTGCCAAGCTGTTCGTCATGTACATCGCGTTCCAGGAGATTGCGGCGGGGCGCGTCTCGCTCGATGACGTGGTGCCGCTTCCCGAGAACAGCTGGGCGGTCAACCTGCCGCGCGACGCCTCGCTCATGTTCCTCGGGCAGGGGCAGACGGTCACGCTGCGCGAGCTGATGCGCGGGCTTGCGGTCGCCAGCGGAAACGACGCGGCGATTGCGGTGGCGACCTACCTCAGCGGCAGCGTCAAGGATTTCGTGGCGCGCATGAACGACGAGGCGCAGCAGCTCGGCCTGCGCTACACGCACTTCGTCGAGCCGAGCGGCTACAGCGAGGACAACGTGACCACGGCGCGCGAGCTTGCGGCATTCGCGCGCGTCTACGTCAACCGCTACCCGCAGTCGCTCACTGACTTCCATTCCGTTCCCGAAATCTCCTACCCGCTTGAAGCGAACCTCGCCCCGTGGATGAAAGACCGCGGCGACAGCATGGCGGTCACGCAGCGGAACACCAACGTGCTGCTGCACACGCTCGACGGCTGCGACGGGCTGAAAACGGGCTTCATCTACGAGAGCGGGTTCAACATCGCGCTGACCGCACGGCGCGACGGCATGCGCTACCTTTCCGTGACGATGCGCGGGCCGGGGCGGACGACGCGCGAGGGAAACCAGTTCCGCGAACGCGACGGGCGCACGCTCATGGAGTGGGCGTTCGCGTCCTTTGCCGACTACATCCCGCTTGAGCACATTCAGCCGTCGTATCCGCTCGCCGTGACGGGCGCGAAAGGACGTTTTACCCGCCTCGAACCCGCCTGGACAACGCCGATTTCCGTTCCGCACGTGACGGGAGAAACGCCGCACGATGCCGCCGCGCAGGTGACGGCGACGGTCGTCCTGCCGACGCACATCTTTGGCGGCACACGCGCGGGCGAAGCCTACGGCAAAATCGAATACAAACTCGGCGACCTCGTGCTTGAGACCGTGCCGCTCGTCTCCGACCGAACGGTCGCGCGCGCGGGATTATGGGGAAGATTCTGGGGAACGCTTGCCAGCGCGTTTATGCACTGACGCTAGATGAAACGGCGAATCGGGACGATTTCAAAACCGGCATCCCACAGTGCCGTGATGAGCAGGTCGAGCTTGTCGTACAGATAATCGCCGCGATTGCCGTCCGTAATACCCGTAACAACGGGAATGACCGAACCGTCCTGCGCGGCTTTTGCGCAGTATGAGATGATTTCCGATGCCGTGAGATACTGTTCTTTGCGGGCAAGCGCGCGCTCGAAAGTCTGCGTGTCCAAACTGAGCGCGCCGCAGTCGGCATAGCGGTAGCCGCTCTCCGCGCCCGCCGCTTTCATCGCCTCGGTCACTTTGTAGTGCGGCGCGTGCCAGATGAGCGACAGCTCCTTTCCCGTGGCGGCAAAGAATTCGTCCTCGTTGCGCGCAAGCCCGCGGCGGATAAAGTCGCCGTCCATCACGAAGCCCTTTGCCGTCAGGTCGGCGGCAGTAAAGAACATGGACGCGCACTCGTAGCCGCTCACGGCGATTTGCTTTGCCTCGGCAGGATAGCGGCGCACGAATTCGCCGTTTATGAAAAACGTCGCGCCCACGCCGTATTCGTCCAGCACCGAAAGGATGCGCGTCAGTCCGTCGGCGCTGTCCGTCGCGTCAAAGGCCAGCGCAACGCGCTTGCGCCCCTCCGTCTTGACGGCGGTGTCGGGGAAGAACGCCTTGTTCTCCACGCCGCCGCTCAAAGTGCGCACGTACAGCGTGTCCGCGTAGCGCAAATTCGCCGTCGAGCCGACAAAGACGCGGTAGCGGCCGTTCTGCACCGCCGCGCGCGACGCGGCAGTCATTTTGCCCGCCGGGAGTTCGCGCCAGCCGCCCTGCGCACGGTCATACTGATAACACACGCCGTCCTTTACCGCGTCCTCCGCGCGCACCACCATGCCGTCCCAGAACGCCGTCTTTGCGGCAGAAAGGAAGAGCAGTTTCGCCGATTTCGCCCCCACGCGCCACGACCGGACGGTGGAAACGCCGCCGGCAAACAGCGTGTCGTTGCCGTTCCATGCGTAGGCGACCTGCTTCTCGCCGTTCAGCCGCGCCGTCGCCTTCCAGGTAGCGACGTTGTAGACGTAGAGCGACTCGCCTGCGGCAAAGGCGAGCGATTTTCCGTCGGGAGAAGCGAGCGGCTTTCCGGGGCGGTCGATGAGCGAAAGCGGGCGCAAGTCGTCCGTCAGCCGGTAGACCGCGCTGCGCCGCATACCGTCCTCGCCGCCAATGAGGTCAACCCATAAAAGCGCGCTGTTGTCCTGCGACCAGAACACCGAAAAGGCAATGGTCGAGCCGCGCGTGTCCACGAAGGGCTTGCTGTAGTATGCGGGCAGATAGGCAAATCCCTTAGACTGCAACACGTAGGCGGAAATCATGCAGTTTCCCTGCACCACCAGCAGACGGTCTGTCCTTTCGTTCACGGAAAAACGGTCTTCCACTGGATTGAACGCGACGGGAAGCCGCCCCGTCACCACGCCGCTTCCGACCAAGGGCGCGTACATACCGCGCGTGTACAACTCCGTCGTGTTCACGCGGTACACCACGTCATGGTTGATATAGATGAGCGTCCGCGCATTCGCCCAGCAGACCGACGCAATCTTGCCCGCGCCGATTTTCCTGAACGCCTCGTTCATCTGCACCTGCTGAAACGCCGCCTTCGGCTCGCTGAAATAGACCGCGCCGTCCTTTTCATACACGACCGTCGCGCTGTCGGGCGACCACCGCACCGGAACGCTGTCAAAACTGAAGTCCGCGTGGTCGTCAAGAACCACCTCCGCAAACGTGAGCGCGTTCTTCAGAATCAGCTCGCCAGTCGCCACGCCCGTCTTGCGCACGTAGCACAGCCACTTCCCGTCGGGACTGACCGCCTGCGGCCCGAGACGGATTGACTCGGCGGGAACGGAATCGCCGCGCTGCACCCAGGAGAGCGTCGCGTCCGTCACCGAATAGCGCGCCGTACCGTAGCGGTTGCGCAACTGCACGACCGCGCCGCCCGAAAGCACGTCCAGCTGCTCAGGATAGCACGTGATGATGTCCGCTTCGCCCGTCTTTGCCGCGTTGCCGAGAAAGACCGTGCGATACGCAGGACTGCCCGGCACGTCATGCCTGACGGTGAACACGATTTCGTCCTGCTCGTTAATAGTAGGATTCTCAAAAGCGATTTCCGCAGAAGCGGAGACGGCGGTCGCAAGACACGCCGCCACGATGAGGGATTTTTTTGCCCGGCAGATGAGCTGCGGCTTCATGTATGCATCTCCGCGCTCAGCACGAGGATGTCAAGGTCTTTTTCCAGTTCCTGGAGTTTGGTTTCTAACTTACGCAGACGGCGCGCGCGGTCATCGGACTGCTTTTTCTCCAACTGCTGAAACACGCTGTCCAGCACGGCTTCGCTGTTTATACCGATGCGCGACACGCCGCACCAAGGGCAGTAGATAAACTGCTCCTCAATCGTCCTGCCGCATTCCTTGCACACGCATACTGCTTCCATATTCATCGCGCCCCTCTCCTATCTTACTTGAAAAGCGTCAAAGGGTCTACCAATTTTCCGTTCTTGTAGACCGTAAAATGCAGGTGCGGACCGGTCGAATAGCCCGTCGAGCCGGCAAGCCCGATGCGCGTGCCCTGGCTGACCCGCTGCCCCTGCTGCGCGATGCGTTTTGACAGATGCCCGTAGAGCGTCTGATAGCCGTTCTCATGGTTGATGATGATGTAGTTGCCGAACACGTTTGACCAGCCCGCCACGACGACCTTGCCGCTCATCGCCGCATAAATCGGCGTTCCCGTCGGACACGCCATATCAACGCCCGTGTGCGACGATTTTACGCCAGTGAAGGGGTCGGCGCGCGTACCGAAACGCGAAGTGAGCCGCCACGTCGCCTTAATCGGACTGGTGAACAACTCGCCCATCGCCTTTTTGAGCGAATTCGTGTCCATTTTTGCGCCGGGAATGAACAGTTCCTGCCCCGCATGCAGCGTCATCGTGTCGATGTCGTTCGCATCGAGGATTTCCTCCACGCTCACGTGGTACGCCACCGAAATCGCGTTGACCGACTCGCCTTTCGCCACGCGGTGCACCACGCCGTCCTGATTCGGTATGCGAAGCTTCTGCCCCGCACGCAGCGAGCGCACGTTGTCGATGTCGTTCACGGCGATGAGCGTGGAAATGTTCCCGAGGCCGAATTTTTTTGTGATGCCGCTGATGGTGTCGCCCGCAGCCACGACATACGGCGTATAGGCAATCGCCCTGCCCAAACCGACCGCCGCCGCCGTGAGAATCCTGCCGTCGTCCGCGAGCACGTTGCCGTTCTCATCGACCGAATCATCGCCCTGCTCCATGGCAAAACGCGCCATCGCCGTGTTGAGAAAGTCAATTTCCGCCTGCGGCAACGACGGAAACACGACGGGATTCGCGTGGCTTTCCATATAGTCCGCCGCACGAAACACCGCAAACGGCACGAGCACGCAGATAGCGAGCGTAGGAAGAAACCATTTGTAAAACGAAGCGCGCCTGAGCTTGCGCGGGTTGCATGCAACGGCAAGGGGGCTTTTCGGCATGACAAGCACATCGGCCGTTGCCGCGTAGTGTTTCACTTTGAACGGCGCCGGTTTGCCCGCAATCTGAATTCTCGACTTGTGTACATGAAACTGCATCGGCTCCTTTACTGCCGAAGCCGCACCCACGTAACTGATAATTTCCATATTTTCGTTATCGGCCGAAAAAAGCGGGACATTGAGACGATTTGGCTCAGCGCAGATACTTCCGATACTCGCCGATGCCTTTTTGCAACGTCTGATAAATGATTTTTGAGCGTTGGAACGAAGCAACGACCGAATCAGCGGACAGTCCCGCCGCCGCGAACATATCGTTCAACTGCCGCTCCGTCGGAAACACGAGCGCGGCAACGTCCTTGCAGTCGGAACGCAGGATGTCCGCGTCAATGCGCTCCAGTTCATGCAGATACGCGCCGGAATTGCGCCGGTCGCCGAGTGCCTTGTCGGCGAGGGCGATGCCTTTTTTCGCCAGTCGATACAGCGCGTCAAATCCGCTGGCAAGCTCATCATATACCTGGGCAAAAGCAGCCGCATCTTTCGGCACAGGACGCGCACTTGCCGCAAAAAACTGCGCGCGCGCGGCAGACTGTTCCGGCAGCTGCAACAGCGCCCGCGCATCAGCAACGGAAACGTGCGGAATGGCGAGCGAACGGGCAGAAAGCGAGTACGTCCGCACCTGCGGATATTCGGTTGCCCTGCGCTCAAACCACCACCCGAACAACTGCATCCGGTCGTCGGTCAAAAGCGGATTGCCGTCGTAATCACGCGCCGTCCGCATATTCGCCCCGAACAGCGACGCAATGCCGCGCGTCTCCACGGGCTTGATGCGCGTCGCGACCGTGCAGATACGCTCCTCCGCTGTCGAACCGCGAATGTGTGTCTGCAAACCGGGATAGCCCAAGTCCAGACCCGCAACGTAAATGTCCTGCGCCCCGCACAGCCGCGCAAAATCCCATGCCGTCGTCGAGACCGACCCGCCCGCCGCGAGCGCGCCCTTGCCGCCAATCCGCCGCTCCATATACTGCCCGAGCGGAAAAAGCGAAGCACACAGCACGATTTCCTTGCACGGGAAGCGGAACACCGGCGGATACGCGGCAGACTCCGTGATGAGTACGGACGAGGGGGAGGCAAGTCCCGCAATGTGGCGGGCAGCGTGATACTGCGGGTCAACGAGCACGATGAAATCCGGCTCAACGCCCGCGCGCAGGCAGGCGCGCAGCGCCGTGTCCGTGCATATCACGAGCAGGCGTTCTTTGAGCGCGGCAAGATGCGGAAGCACGTCGGCGAGCGTCGGTCCCGCCGCAAGCACGAGCGCGCCCAGCCCGCGCGGACACGTCTGCTCGTAACGCGCAACGCCGTCCAACTCACCCAGATAGCGCAGATTGCGGCAGCTGTTCCGCATCCACAGCGCGGAGAACCGCTCCAGCGTGTTCGTATTTACCTGCGACTTCTGCTTGGCGCGGTCAATGGCGGCAACCAGGGAAGCGTAATAATCGGCAGCGTGTAACAGATGATTGTTGTTTGCGACAATTGCCGTATGCGCAAAGCCGCCCGCGCGTTCAATGAGCGAGACCACCTCGTCCGTATCTGCCTGCAAAGCAAGCACCACGTTCCGCGCGGCAAATACGGGCGACCAGTCCACATACCGCAGGGCATAAAAAAAATACGCCGCGTTCGGCTCAATGATAATAAGCGCATCGCGCGGAAACCGCTTTGCATAAGCGAGCGGCGCATAGCCCAAGCCGCAGGAAAAAAACGCACACGCATACACGCAGTCCTTTTTCGCGCCCGCCACGGTCTGCTCCGCTTCGCGCGCCGGGTCATACTGCGAATGCCACCACTTGCCCTGCTCCCGCGCAGAGGGAAGTCCGTTTTTCGCCGCGACGATTTCCAAACCGGGAATATCCGCCGGTTCGGGCGACTGCGCCGTCATGCCGTGCACTTGCGCGAGCGCGGGAAACCGCTCGCAGAACAGCGCGATGTTCTTATTCCAGATAGAGTTCAATGGTCATCTGCTCCGTGACGGGCGTTCCGGCGGGCGGGTTCTGCGTCTTGACCCAGCCGTCGCCGTTGATTTTTACGCGCAAGTCAGTGCGATGCAACAGCGGCAGCAGTTCGCGCTTGGGCAAGCCCGTAAAGTCGGGAAGGACATCGGTGATTTCGAGCATCTCCGCCCCCGTAATCGTAATGCTCCCCGAATGCCGCACGCTCGCCGCGCGCCCGCGGTTCATGCCCAGATGGTCGATTATCTCGTTCGCGGCTTCCTTGATGACCGGCGCGACGATTCGCCCCGCGTAGTTCTCGCCCTTCGCTTTCTCTATGACGATATAGAGAATGATTTCGGGATTCTCCACCGGGAACACGGCGATGCAGTTTGAAAGGAAGTCCGTCTTGCTGTAGCCGCCGTGCACCAGGTCTGCCATCTGCGCCGTGCCCGTCTTCACGCCGATAGAAATATCGCCCAAGCCCGCGCGCGTTCCCGTTCCGCTCTGCGCGACCGTCTCCATGCAGCTGAGCAAGTACGCCGCCGTCCTGGGGGAAAGCACCGCATCGCGCATGACCGGCTTGTGACTGTACGTCTCGCTGCCGTCGTGCGTGGTGATTTTTGCAATGAACGTAAGCTGCACGGGAACGCCGCCGTTGGCAATGGCGGTCGCCGCCTGCACCATTTGCAGCGCGCTCACCGTAATCTCCTGTCCGATGGCAATCGTCGGCTTTGACCGCGCCGACCACAGGCGGTCGCTCGTATTGCGCACCGACCCCGTCGTCTCCGCCGGCAGTTCCACGCCCGTGCGCGAACCGAACCCCAACGAGCGCACGCGCGCAAGGAACGGCTCGGAGTCAATTTTCTCGCTCATCTGCGCAAGCGCGTCGTTGCACGAATACTGCAAGGCCTCGCGCGCGCTGAGCCAGCCGTGATGGTCGAGGCAGGTGATGACAATACGCTCGCCGCTCGTCGTGCGCTTCTCGTACCTGCCGTCGCAGTAGAACATATCCCGCTCGCTGATTGCCCCCGAATCCAGGAATTCCGCCACCGAGAACACCTTGAACACCGACCCCGGCTCGTAGCTTTCCGTGGCGGGGCGGTCCATGCGCTCCTCGCTCGACGAATGCGTGTAGTCGTTCAGATTGACGGCGGGCAGGCTGATGTAGGACAGGATTTCGCCCGTCTTCGCCTCCGCCGCAACCAGCATAAGGCTCTCCGCCTGCGTGCTCGCCATCGCCTCGCGCGCCACCTTCTCCAGCTTGAACTGCAAATTCGCGTCAATCGTCAGGTAGACGTTCTTCCCCTGCAAGTCCGCCGGCAGGAAATCGGCGGCGACCTTGGGCGAGAGCGTGTCCTGCATGGCATACTCAATGCCCGCAAGCCCCGTGCCCGAGTCGCCCATGTAGCCGATGAGCTGCGAGGCAAGCGCGCCCTCCGGGTAGACGCGCCCGGGAATACGGTCAAAGCGCACGGCGGCAATAAACCCGCCGTTGCGGCACGCCTCATACAGCGCGTCGCAGGTGTTCTGGTCGATTTTTTTCCTGACGTAGACAAAGTGCGCGTTCGAGGCGTTCGCCACCGTCGCCGCGACCGACTGCTCGCTCTCGCCCAAAATCGGCGCGACTGCCCGCGCAAACGCGGGAATATCATGCATCGCGCTCGGCGTGACACCAAAATGATAGAAACTTGTCGAGACGGCGAGCGCCTTTCCGTTGCGGTCAACGATTGAGCCACGCTGTACGACCGGGGATGCCGCCATGCGCGGTGCCTCCTGCACAAAGGCAAGCCTTGCATACTTGACGAGAATGACGACGCTGAAAATCGCGACGCAGATGCCTAAAAAAATAAGTCGCTTTACCCGCAAAAAATGATTCATCTGCATAAGACTTTCCCCAACACGTTCCGTACCGGAACAAACCCGTAGGTGCGGGAGTCCACCGATTCCTCGTAATTGTCGCCGACCGCAAGGATGTAGCCGTCGGGCACTGCGTCAATATCCTTCAACTGCTGATACTGCGCGTCCGTCAGCGGAATCCGCGTGCCTCCCACCGTCAGAGTATACACCGT
Organism: Treponema sp.; assembly: GCA_022510885.1. Taxonomy (GTDB): domain Bacteria; phylum Spirochaetota; class Spirochaetia; order Treponematales; family Treponemataceae; genus Treponema_D. Next base: position 12,064 of record JAFLSP010000025.1, read on the forward strand.
ATCGGACGAATATGCTAGATGCTCACCGCCCGTCGCGACGCACCTTTTCACCACGATTTTGTTGTCATATAAATAGATGACGACATCGCCCGCCAGAGGCTCGCGCCACTGCACGAGCAGCCGCTCGCCGTAAGGCCGCGCAAGCCCGTAGGCAAGTTTGTTCACCACGAGCGTGTCCCCGTCCCGGAGCGCGGGCCACATCGACCTGCCGGAGACGTGCAGCACGTCCACCACGAACAGCTTGAGCAGCAGCCCCGCCGCAAGCCCCAGGCAGATGACCAACACCGCGTTCTTCCCGTCCTCACTCATCACGTCCAGTATACCGTTTTTCGCGATTTTTTTCACACTTTTTCTCAAGTTTCTCCCCGCCGCACCGATAGTAAAAGTGTACCCGGAAGCGTCAGTGCGAAACGACATCCAGACGCACTGACAGTGCCGGTTCTCCATACTTAAAACTTGGAAGACGTGTAAGGTCTTTCAAGTTTTTTTTTGCCCGCCCGATTTTTCGCTACAGACCGCGCGCGCGACTGCCGATATTCTACGCGGACGACTATGAATTCCTATTCAATCAGCGAACTCGAAGACGGCACGACTTTCTCCAACCACCTCTTTCTGGACGAAAAATTCCAGCTGCTCGACACGGAGGTTCCTTTCACCGCCTCCATGAAACAGGCACTCACCGAATGGCAGTTCCGCGTGGTGTTCTCCGACGGCAACGCGCACATCCCGGACAATCCCGCCGAGCCAGCCGCGCCGACCGAAACCAAAAAAGACATACCCCAGAACGTGAATTATGAATCGGTCGATTTGGACAACCTGCTCGGACTGCCGCAGAACGCACAGAGCCAGCCGCCCGAGCCGCCCACCGAGGTACCCGACCTGCCCACGCCGGCAAGCGAGAAACCCGCTCCCGTAAAGCTCGAAAAAAACATCAGCATCGACGACCTGGACGATTTGTTCGGCGAGCTAGACGCACCGCTCGGACTTGACGACACGGAAGAGGAAGCGGCACTTCCCGAAGAGCCGCCAGCAGCCGACGACACAGGCACGGACGACGAACCGCCCGCATTTGACGCGGCGGCAGACGCGGAGCGCATCGCGCAGGCACGCGCCTTCTACAACGACTTTTTGGATTACATCGACACCCTGTTCAAGAACTACACGGCGGAACAAAAACTCGACGCGCCGTCAGTCACGGAAAAAGTCAACGAACTGCGCGCATTCGTCAAGGAGAACCGCCCGTACATCCTGCGCATCATGCCCACGGACGAGGCGGCGAACAAGCACTTCCTGGTCAACCACAGCATGCGCTCAACCGTGCTCGCGCTCATCATCGGCATGACGCTCAGGATGACTGACGACAAACTGACCGAACTGGGAGTCGCCTGTATGCTGCACGAAATCGGGCAAATCCGCCTGCCGCCGCAGGTCTACATGACCGACCAGCCGCTTTCCGACGAAGAGCGCGGCAAGATGGCGGCACACCCTATTTTGAGTTACTACATCCTCAAGGAAAACAACTTCCCCCATTCCGTCCAGATTGCCGTGCTCGAACACCACGAACACGAGGACGGCACGGGCTACCCGCGCAAACTCAGCGGCAACAACATCACCTCGTTCGCAAAAATCATCGCCGTTGCCTGCTCGTTCGAGGCGATAACCGCCCCGCGCCAGTTCCGGCAGGCACGCACCACCCACGAGGCCATGCTCGACATGCTCAAAGACAACGAGCAGCAGTATGACGACATCGTGCTCAAAGCGCTGCTGCACAGCCTGTCGCTCTACCCCATCGGCGCGTTCGTCCAGCTCGCCAGCGGCAAGACCGCGCAGGTCGTCAACAGCAACCCGGGCAACCCCGCGCATCCCGTCATCAGGCTGACCGACGGGACGCACGAGTGCGAGGCGGACGACGGCGACTACAAAATCGTCCGCGTGCTGGACGCGCAGGAAGCCTCCGCGCTCAAAACCGAAGCAGAATAAGGTTTAGTTGAAAAAGGCACGGAGTTTTTCGGCCTCTTCCTTAAATTGGTCATCGACGAGCGGCGGGTTCGCGGCAAAATACAGAATCTGCTGCAACTCCTCTCCCGTGCGCGCGCCCCACAGGGGAACGACGTGCTCAAACTGATGCAGGTAGCCGAGCGAAAGCGGGATATTGCGCAGCACGCCGCCGCACAGCGGGCGCATCGCCACAAAGCCGATGTCCTTTTCGGCGCACTGCGCGACGAGCGGCTCCACCGACGCACTGTTCAGCAGGTTGAAGGGAAACTGCACGGTCTCCCACCCCGCCTGCGAGCGCACCACGCGGTTCGCCACGTCAAACGATTCCGTCACCACGCCAAAATGATTGATAAGCCCCGCGCGGCGCAGGTCAATCAGCTCGTCCACCAGGCCGTCCGCGCCGCCCTTCTCGGGCAGCCCCTCCTCGCGCTCCAGCTGATACAGGTCGATGCAGTCCACGCCGAGCGCGGCAAGGCTTGCGTACAAGTCCGCCTTGAGGTCGGCAATCGTGCGCGCCGCCGTCTTGGTGGCAATGAACACGTCCTTGCGGAACGGCCTGATTGCCCTGCCGAGCCGCTCCTCGCTCTGCGGCACGGAGCGGGCGACGTCAAAGAAATTCACGCCGCCGTCATAGGCCTGCGCGACCAGCTCCCCTGCGGCAGCATCGTCGGCAAGCCGTTCGAGCGTCATCGCGCCGAACGCCGTGCGGCTCACGAGCAGGCGCGACTTTCCGAGCGCGACGTACTCCATCGCTAGCCGCGCGCGGGCGGCGTGTAGTTCCGTATCGCGTCATGCAGGAACGGCACGAGCCGGTCAACCGCCACGCGCTCCTGCGCCATGCTGTCGCGGAAGCGCACCGTCACCGTGCCGAAGTCCGGGTTCGCGCCGCCGTCCTCCCTCCTCTCGGTAATCGTGTCATAATCGACTGTGACGCAGAAGGGCGTGCCCACCTCGTCCTGGCGGCGGTAGCGCTTGCCCACCGTGCCGCTCTGGTCGTAGTCGGTCGCGAACTCCTCCCTGAGCGCGTTCTGGATTTCCTTCGCCTTCTCCGCAAGGCCGTCCTTCTTCATCAGCGGCAGCACCGCCACGGTGACCGGCGCGAGCCTGGGGTGCAGGTGCAGCACGGTGCGCCAGTCGTCCTTGCCGTCCTTCCCCACGTTCTCCTCCTCGTAGGCCTCGCAGAGGAAGGCGAGGAAGTTGCGGTTCAGCCCGGCGGAGGTCTCAATCACGTAGGGCGTGTATGCCCTGTTGCCGTCGTCCTGGTCGATGTACGCCATGTCCTTGCCGCTCGTCTTTGTGTGCTGGGAGAGGTCGAAGTCGGTGCGGTTGTGGATGCCCTCGATTTCCTCGAAGCCGATGGGGAAGCGGTACTGGATGTCGTATGCGTCCTTGGCGTAGTGCGCCAGCTTGTCGTGGTGGTGCCAGGCGAGGTTCCGCTCGGAGATGCCGTACTTGAGGTAGAACTGCCAGCGGTAGTCGCGCCACTCCTCGAAGATGCCGTCGTCCGTGCCGGGCTTGCAGAAATACTCCATCTCCATCTGCTCGAACTCGCAGGTGCGGAAGATGAAGTTCTTGAAGATTATCTCGTTGCGGAAGGACTTGCCCACCTGCGCCACGCCGAACGGCACCTTCATGCGGCTGGACTGCACGATGTTCTTGAAGTCCGTGAAGATGCCCTGGCAGGTCTCCGGGCGCAGGTAAATCAGGTGCGAGTCGTCGGCGACCGGCCCCTGGTGCGTCTTGAACATCAGGTTGAACTCGCGCACGGCGGTGTACCTGCGCTCCTTGCTGCCGCAGGTGGGGCAGGTGACGTGCGCGTCGATGAAGGCCTTCATCTCATCGTGGCTCATCGTGTCCACCGGCTTTCCGGGCGCGTCGCCGGGGTGCGAGGCCACGTAGTCCTCAATCAGCTGGTCGGCGCGGAAGCGCGCGTTGCAGGCCGTGCAGTCAATCATCGGGTCGGAGAAGTGCGCCACGTGCCCGCTCGCCTCCCAGGTCTTGTGGTGCTGGAAAATCGCGCTGTCAAGCCCCACCACGTCGTCGCGCAGCTGCGTCATGTAGTGCCACCACGCGTTCTGTATGTTGCGCTTGAACTCCACGCCGAGCGGCCCGTAGTCCCACGCGCCCGCCTGGCCGCCGTAAATCTCGCTCGCCTGATACACGAACCCGCGCCGCTTGCACAGGCTGATGATTTTGTCCAAGGTGCACTTGCGC
>JAFLSP010000250.1 GCA_022510885.1 Treponema sp.
GTGCAGGACGCGCGGCGCACGTACATTCCCCGGCTCACCTGGCAGATGCACGCGGGCGAGGCGTGGCTGGTCATCGGGGCGAGCAACAGCGGCAAGGATATGTTCCTGCGCGCGATTGCGGGGGAGCTGGACGTTGTGCCGAACGGGGCGGCGGGGGCGTTTTCGTCGCAGTTCGGCGGTTCGGCGGAGATGGTGTCGTTGGAGCGGGCTGCCGCGCTCATACAGGAAGAGCGCGCGCTGGACGAGACCGACTACATGGACCGCATGGACGAGGGACGCACGGGGCGACGGTTCATCGCGGAAGTCCTCGGAGGCCCCGACGCAAAGCACCGCAGCCAGCCCCTTCCGCCGATTGCGAGCCAGTTGGAGACCATGAGCGAGGTGCGGCGGTGCGGCGTGGAAGGCATTTTGGAGCGCGGGCTGCGCGCCATGTCCACGGGCGAAATCCGGCGGACGCTCTTGTGTCGCGCGCTGCTGTCGCGGAAAAAACTGCTCATCCTGAGCGACCCTTTTGCGGGGCTTGACGTGGAAAGCCGCCGCATCCTGTACGAATGCTTCCAGTCGATGGCGGACGAGCAGACGGGCGCGCGTGCGGACGACGACATCACGCGCATTGTCCTTGCGATGGAGCGGTACACGGAGATTCCAGCGGCGATAACGCACGTGCTCGAATTCGCGGACGGCGCGGTTTCGTTCTGCGGCACGAAAGCGGACTACGAGCGGCTTCGTGCCGGGCGCAGCGGCGAGGAAGAAAGGACGCGCGCGGCGGAGAAAAACGCGCTCACGGACGCATTCAGTCAGATTGCGCAGGAGACGGCATTGCGGAACGGTACGAGAGACGACCTTGCCGCAGACGAGCCGCTTGTCCGGCTGTGCGGCGTGAACGTCGGGTGGGACGGACGGCTTGTCCTGCGCGACGTGACCTGGGAGGTTCTTCCCGGCCAGCACTGGCTCATCCGCGGACCGAACGGCAGCGGCAAGACGACGTTGCTTGAACTGATTACGGGCGACAACAAGCAGGTGTACGCCAACGACGTGTGGCTGTTCGGGCGCAAGCGCGGCACGGGCGAGACGATTTGGGACATCAAGCGGCACTTGGGCATCGTGAGCTACCGCCTGCACGTGGAATACCGCATGGTGGGCGGCGCGGACGTGCAGAGCGTCATCATCTCCGGCTTCCGCGACTCAATCGGGCTGTACGACCAGCCCACGGACAGCGAGATTGTCGCCGCCCGCAAATGGCTCGCGCTCGCGGGCTTCTCCGGGCGCGAGCGCGAAACGTTCTCGTCATTGAGTTACGGCGAACAGCGGGCAGTCCTGATTGTGCGCGCGGCGGTCAAGCAGCCCGACGTGCTCATTTTGGACGAGCCGTGCCACGGACTGGACGAGCGGCAGCGGCAGATGATTCTGGACTTGCTGGAGACGATTGCGGGCACAAAAACAACAACGCTCCTGCACGTCACCCACGACGCAACAGAAGCGTTGCCTTGCGAAAAGCATATCCTGGAGCTTCGCCCGGGCGAAACCCCGATGTACCGGATTCTGTCGGAATAGCCTACCGAATCAGCCCGAACGCGCGACCAATCGGGTCGAGGTCGAGCAGACCGAAGTCAACCAGCCACAGGATAGCAAAGCCGACGACCGCAATCGCAAGCAGGATTGCCAGTCCAATCAGCAGCTGGACAAAAACCGGAAGTTTATCGAACGCAGCCTGCCGCGCCGCCGCCTTTGCGTCGCGCTCCGCCGCTTTTTCAAACGATGAGAGTTGTGTCGTATCTGCCATAATAATCTCCTCAATGAAGTGTACTTTTATTGTAAATGCAGACTGCCGAATCGTCAAGCAAAAAAGATAGACTTTTGCGGTG
>JAFLSP010000251.1 GCA_022510885.1 Treponema sp.
GAAGAAAGTCTACGAGGATGTCTACGGCATCCCGCTCAAATACGAGGGCGACTGAGCCTTGTCGAACCGGCGGGGCGTGATGCCGCCGCCCGCCCATCTGATTTCTACTCCGCCTCCCGCTTTTGCAGGACGGCGAGCATCCGCTGCAAGCGCGGAACGTTGTAGCGCAGAATCAGGAGAGGCAGCAGGCTCAGAAACGCATTGACGTACGCGCCCGGAAGGATTATCGTGAGCAGATATTTTTGCGGGAGGCAAATCACCGGCACAAATCCGAGCACGATTCCCGCAAGATGCCCCCACGCCCCGTAGTTGCACTCCAGAATGAACCGCTCGATGTAGCCCGCGTTCTGCTCTCTGACGGATTTTTTGCTGAAAGAGGTGAACATCCCAAGCTCCAGAATGTGGTCTTTCCATGCCTTTATCCCCAGTTTCTCGTAGAGAACGCATTCTTTTTTTGATGCCACGTGGAATTTCACCTTGTGGTCGAACCATTTTTTCGGCAGCGTGTACCGCACCAGAAACGCCGCAAGCCCGTCGATGGCAATCAGGCCGAAGGGCATCAGCAGAGTGACCATGCAGATTTCCCTGACAGTCAGGAAATCACGGCAAAAAACCATGTTCAGAAAAAGGATTATGGCGTCAGCTCCCCAAATCACGATGACATAAAAAATCATAAAACACCCGCGCTCCCGTTCATTCACAGAATCCTACCACATTACGCTTTTTTTGTATATCACGGCGCAAACCTCGCCCGGAAACTTCTCAAACCGCCCGCATTGTGTTAGAATGCGGCTATGTTCTGTCTCAAAAAAATCTTGATTGCGATTATGACCGCCATTTTCTGCGCGGGGCTTTGCTTTGCCGTGCCTGACGTTTCCGAGGAGACCGCCTCGCTCGTTGATTCGTTCTTTGACCTCCGTATGAATCTTTCGCTCATTGACGGCGACACCGAGCCGGGAATGGCAGAAATCCTCGCCGCGATTGACGATTTTGCGGCGCGCAACTCCGAGAAAATCGCGGCGCTCAGCGAGCAGGACAGGATTGTGATTGACAACTTCATCATCATGGAGCGGTACAATTATCTCTACGGAAAGGAAGGTCAGGCAAAAATGCTGAGAGAGATGCTCGGGGCGCAGCGCGAGAAGTGCGAGTCATTCGCCAAGTCCGCTGGTGATGATGCCTTAAGCTCGTACTTTTTCTGCACATGGGCGGATATTACGTCGTGCTATATGGTGTTCTCGATTTCGGACGTTCTCAAATACGCGACGGGCATAGAGCCGCTGTACAAGAAGGCTCTCCAGAAATACCCTGATTTTTCATACATACTCACTAACATCGGGCAGTATTATTATTTCGCGCCCAAGATTGCGGGCGGCTCGAAGAAAAAGACGCTCGAATTTTTTGAGCAGGCACGTGCGCTCGCCATGACGGACGCGCAGAAATACTTTGCCGACATCTTCCTCTCACAGCTTTTGTACGAGCGCAAGGACTTTGCCCGCTGCGAGGAGCTGCTCTCCGAAGCCGAGTCGTTCTGCCATGGAAGCTACTACATCGCCAAAATCCGCAGGGCGAACGAGAACGGCCTCTCGCTGTATCAGTACAACAGGAAAAAGTCCTCGCTTGACGAAAAATCAAACTAGATGCGCTTCGTGCGCGGCGACTGAAAATTTACATTGAATGCGTCCTGCATCCGCATTATAATACATTACAAACGATTCTGGAGGTATGGTTATGGCAGGTGCGCTTGTGCAGGTGCGGGTTGACGAGGCTTTGAAGCAGAGAGTTACGAAGGTGTACGAGGGGCTGGGCTTGGACCTCTCCTCCGCCGTGCGGATGTTCTTCACTCGCTCGGTGC
>JAFLSP010000252.1 GCA_022510885.1 Treponema sp.
CCTGGTACCGGGGGGGGGTACTCCTGTATAGCACTTCTTCTGGGCTGGGGCGGCAAGACCGCGATTAACGCCTTCGTCCTGATTACCGGGTGGTTCATGTGCCGCCAAGAATTCAGGTGGCAGAAGCTCCTGCGCCTGTACCTTGAGGTCAAGTTTTACAGCATCGTCATCTGGGCGGTTTTCCTTGCCTCGGGCTACGAGGCGTTCTCGCTGAAGGGGCTGTGCGATACGATGCTCAACGTTGGGCGCGGCTTCGGTAAGGGCTTCACAGCATCTTTCATCGCGTTCTACGCGCTGATTCCGTTCATGAACCGGCTCATCGCGGCGATGGACAGGAAATCGCACGGAGCGCTCGTGCTGACCCTTGTCGTGATTTTCTCGGCCGTCCCGACCCTGTTCCTGAACAGCGCGTTCGAGTACGTGGGCTGGTACGTGACGCTGTACTTCATCGCCTCGTATATGCGGCTGTACCCGTGCAGATTGACGGAGAGCAGGGGGATTGCCGCGCTTGCCCTTGCCGTGACGCTCCTGCTTTCCTGGGCGAGCGTCGCGGTCATCTGGTCTGCCTCGGTGCGGTTTGGGCGTCCGCTGCCGTGGTACTGGTTCGTGGCGGACTCGAACAAGGTTCTTGCGCTCGCGACCGCGCTCAGCGCGTTCTGCCTGTTCAGGCTGCTTCCGCTCGGTCGGAGCCGTTTTATTAACAGGGTCTCGTCCGCGACGTTCGGGGTGCTCCTGATTCACGCGTCCAGCGACACCATGCGCCGCTGGCTCTGGCAGGACGTGTGCCGCAACGTCTGGCACTTTGAGAACGACACGCCCGGCGGCTTCGTGCTACACGCGCTCCTTTGCACGCTCTGGGTGTTCTGCGCCTGCGCGGGCATAGACTTGCTGCAGCAGTTTTTGCAGAGGAGATTATACGGTTTATTTTTATGGACAATAAAGAGCAAATCACAGTAACAAGCCCTCTCCTTCCCGACCTGCGGGAGTTCGAGGCGTGCCTTGAGGACATCTGGCATCGCAGGTGGCTCACGAACAACGGGCACTACCACATGGAGCTGGAGAGGGTGCTCGCGGAGTACCTCGGCGTTCCGTACATCTCGCTCTTCACGAACGGGACGCTGCCGCTCATCACCGCGCTGCAGGCGCTGCGCGTCACCGGCGAGGTCATCACCACGCCGTACAGCTTCGTGGCGACCACGCACTCAATCTGGTGGAACAGCCTCACGCCGGTTTTCGTGGACGTGGAGGAGGCGAGCGGGAACATCGACCCGGGGAGAATCGAGGCGGCGATCACACCGAGGACAACGGCAATCATGCCGGTGCACGTCTACGGCACTCCCTGCGACACAAGGCGCATCCAGGAGATTGCGGACACCTACGGGCTGAAGGTGATTTATGACGCGGCGCACGCCTTCGGCGTGACGGTGGACGGGAGGTCGGTCCTTGAGGCGGGCGACATGAGCACGCTCTCCTTCCATGCGACGAAAGTGTACAACACGGTGGAGGGCGGCGCGCTCGTCTGCCGTGACGAGGCGACAAAGCGGCTCATCGACTACCTCAAGAACTTCGGCTTCGCGGGCGAGACGACGGTGGTCGCCCCCGGCATAAACAGCAAGATGGACGAGATTCGCGCGGCATACGGGCTGCTCAACCTGCGGCAGGTGGACGGCGCGATTGCCCGGCGCAGGCGGATTGCGGGCCTGTACCGTTCTGCGCTGGCGGACGTTCCGGGAATCCGCTTCCTGCCCGACATCGAGGGCGTGCGGCAGAACTGGTCGTACTTCCCGGTCTTCGTCACGGAGGCGGACTACGGCATGAGCCGCGACGCGCTGTACGGGCGGCTGAGGGAGCG
>JAFLSP010000253.1 GCA_022510885.1 Treponema sp.
GCAGGCGCGGGCACGGGCGCGGAGGAGCGCGCTGCCCTGGCCGCGTTCAATGCGGACTCCAAGCCCAAAATCCCCGCGTACCTCAGGGCAAATGGCACGGTGCTTACGGGCTTTGACTTCTCTTATGATGAGGATAAGCTTCCTGCGAAGCTGGTGATTCCCGACAGGATTACCGAGATAGGCCAAAAGGCGTTCATGGGCAACGAGCGGCTCGTGCAGGTGAAGATTCCGGAGACCGTAACGGCGATAGACCGTGAGGCTTTTGTCCTCTGCGAGTCGCTCGCTGAGGTGAACCTCCCCTCGGGGCTGACGGAAATCGGCGAACAAGCGTTCGGGTCATGCAGGTCGCTTACGAGCCTGACGATTCCGTCCAGTGTGAGGGGCATGGGCAGGCTGGCGTTCAGTGGGTGCTGGGGACTGAAGAAACTGACACTGGAGAACGGCGTGAGGACAATCGGTGAGCGAGCGTTTGGTGACTGCGACTCCCTGACCGAAGTGACCATTCCTGCCTCCGTGGAGGACATCGGCGAAGGCGCGTTTGTGTCATGCCAGTCGCTCAAGAAGGCGACCATATCGGACGGCGTGAGGACAATCAGCAAGTGGATGTTCGCGTTCTGCGAAGCCCTTTCCGCCGTTACGATTCCCGGCAGCGTGAGGGACATCGGCGAGGCGGCGTTTTGGGACTGCGAGTCGCTCAAGGGCATCACCATCCCCCGGGGCGCGGAGAAGCTCGGCAAGTATATGTTCTGGGAGAGCGGGCTTGAGCGCATCACCATCCCCGACACGGTGACGGAGATAAGCAAGGGGCTGTTCTACAAGTGCGCGTCGCTCAAGGGCGTGACCATTCCCGCGAGCGTCAGGAGCGTCGAGATTGATGCGTTCCGAGGCTGCACGTCGCTCGCGGAGGTGACGCTTCCCGGCAAGGTGGAGCGCATCGAGGACTATGCGTTCCAGGACTGCACGTCGCTGCGGCGGGTGAACGTCCCCAGCGGGGTCAGGCGCATCGGGGACTTCGCGTTCAGGCGGTGCACGTCGCTTAAGAGCATCACCATCCCCGCGAGCGTCACGAGCATAGGAATACTCGCGTTCTACGGCTGCAAGTCGCTCAAGGAGGTGGTCTACGAGGGCACGCAGGCCGAGTGGAGGAAGCTCACGCTTGACCCGCTCCTGTTCCATGCGACTGGCGTGAGGGCCGTCCGCTGCTCCGACGGGGACGTTCCGCTGCCCGCGGAGCGCGAGCAGGAGTTCCCCGCATACCTGGTGATGAAGGGCACCAAACTGCTGTACTGCCGCAGGGACCTCGTGCCCGCGAACCTGGTGCTTCCCTACGGCATTACGGAAATCGGGGAGGACGCGTTCAGGGGATGCACGTCGCTCAAGAGCGTGGTGATTCCGCCCAGCGTCGAGACCATCGGGGCGAGCGCGTTTATGAGCTGCACCTCGTTGACCGAGGTGAAAATCCCCTATGGCGTTGAGAGCATCATGTGGGGGGCATTCTACGACTGCGAGTCGCTGAAGAGCCTGACGCTTCCCGCCTCGCTGAAGCTCCTTGCGGAGAGCGCGTTTGAAGGAGTGAAGATAAGGAACGCGACGTTCACGGGTGCGGTGGAGGACTGGAACCGCATGGTCATAGGCTCCTATGCCTTTATGGGCACCATCCGCTGCACGGACGGCACGGTGCAGCGCATTACGGGCAGCTGAGGGGCGGGGGTCTTGGGGCGATAGCCCCAGGCCGTGCTTGGAGGGGGCAAGGGGAAACCCCGCTTCGGAAGCAGGGGGCTTCTCTCCCCTCCAAAAAGGAAACCCGTACTGTACATCATGCGCAAAAACGGGTATACTCTCCGTACTA
>JAFLSP010000254.1 GCA_022510885.1 Treponema sp.
CTGCCATTTCTGGTTGCCGGTGAACTTCGCCATGTCGAGGCCTTCCCTGAACTCGGGGCGGCTCGGCCCCTCCCAGCCGGCGAAGTACGTGTCCACGGGGCGCGGCATGGGGTTCTTGTCCGGGACGCCCATGCCCGGGTAGCGCGATGCCATGAGCTCGCGGATGAGGTACTTCGGCTCGCCGGAGCGGACGCGGCGCAAATCCAGCGGCTCTGCCATCCTCAGCCGCGCGTAGGGGTCGTAGTACGGCATCCCCGCGACCGCGAACGCATTGTAATAGGAGTCGGAGCTTTCAACGGAGAAAATCTCGTCCATGAAAGTGAGGAAATCGAACTTCCCGTCATGCAGGTACCGCTCGAACACGTAGTCCATGCTCACCGGATTTTTGAGGACATCCCACGGGTCGGTGAAAGTGTACCGCTGCGCGAATTCCTCCATCGTCCAGTCTTTCGCAAGGAGCTTGTCCATGCCGCCGAACACGAGGTCCGCGCTCTCGCCCACCAGCAGCACCTCCACGCCGTCGGCCTTCGCCTGAAGCGCCGCCTGGAGCAGCTGCGGCTCTATGGAATGGACGGGCGCGCACTTGCGCCTCATGCAGTCGTCCACGTGGGACTCCACGGTCTGCCACGAGATGTCCACGTGATGGAGGCGCAGCCCGTACTGCCGCGCGTACCGCTCGGCGCGGGACAGCTCCTCGCCCTGGAACTCGCCGCCGAGGAAGCGGAACGTGTACGCCTCCGCGCCCGGAACATAAGACGCGACTATCGCGCTGTCCATGCCCCCGCTGAGCATCACGCCGACCCTCTTCCCGCGGAACTGCGAGAGCTGCCGCTCTATCGCCGCGCCGATTTCCCCGGCAGTCCTCACGGCGGTCCGCCCGGACTCCGGCGGAAGCTCAATGTTCCTGTGCCGCATCCCGTCGTAGAAGTCCGTCCCGTCACGCTCTATGTAGCGGAACGCCAGGTACGAGCTCATGCAGAAATTCTTGTCCGTCATCCTTTACCTTCCTTCAGCGGTATTGTCCGCCTGGCTGACATTTTGTCCCGGCTCGGCCGTCCATCCGCGCGCCTGCCGCAGCGCCTCGGTTATCCGCGTTGACGAGATGCCCGCCGTGTACGGGAAGTACACCACCCGGATTCCCTCCGCGGCGAACTGCTTCTCGTACTCCCGCCACTTCTCCGTGCCGTACCAGTCGTCGCCCACGAACAGCACCTGCGCCCCGAGCTTCTTGCACGCGGCGAGCTTGTCCATGTCGTATTGCGGCACCGCCGCGTCCACGTACCTGCACGAGCGCACTATCTCTATCCGGTCTTCGAACGGTATCATGGCGCGCTTGCCCTTGTACGCGACCAGCTCGTCCACCGTCACGCCCACGATGAGCCTGTCGCACATCCCCCGCGCATTCTTCAGCAGGTTCAGATGCCCGATGTGGAACAGGTCGTACACGCCGGTTGTGTAGCCGATGGTCATGCTATATCCTCCTAAGAACGGACTTGCTCATGCTCGCTCCTCCCCGCCGAACCGCGCCTCCACAAGGCTGTCGTCGTAGTTCCAGTCCACGTCGCTGATGAGGTCGCGGCCGCTGTCGTAGACCACCTGCACCTCAAACCCCGCGTCCGAATCATCCGTGCCGTCCGCCCGCACGAACCCCGCAAGGCTCGCGGGATGCTCCAGAATCCGCTTCTGTATCTCGTTGCCGCCGAGCCACACCGTCCGCTCAGTGTCCGCAACAGGTGTCTGCGTGCACACGTAAATGAGGAGATGACCCACCCCGCTCATCCGCAGGTTGGTCAGCGCGTACACAAGCGCGGCCTCGTCGATGCCGTTCGGGAAGACCATGA
>JAFLSP010000255.1 GCA_022510885.1 Treponema sp.
AATCCCATCATCAGTACGCCGCAAATTATGGTAAGCACACGGAATATCTGATACGACATCTTTTTTCTGAGCAAGTGCGCCGCACCGGACAGCAGGAGCCACCACAATGTTGTGCCGCAGAAAATGCCGCCGACAAGCGCGAGCGCGTCCATCAGTCGTTCTGCATGGATGTTGAGCGTGGAGAACACGACAAGAAACGAAAGGAACGCCGCCGGATTCAGCAATGCAACGGAAAGTGAGAGCAGGAAGTATGAGCACAGATTCAAGGCGCTGGTTTCCGCTTGTATTTCGGGCTGCGTTTTGTTGCGCAGAGCCTTCATCAGTGTAAGCGCGCCATAGGCAAAAATGAGCGCGCTCCCCATGCACCGAATGGCAAAGCCGCAGCGGTCGAGGAAGCGCGACACGAGCGAGGCGGCGAATATCCCTGCCGTCGCATAAAGCACGTCCGCCGCAGTCGAGCCAAGCCCCGTGACGAAGCCCGCAAGGAATCCGCGGGAAAGCGTCCGCTGCAAGCACAGCACGCCCACCGCGCCGACCGGAACGCCGAACGCGAGCGCGATAATCAAACCTCTCGCAAAGAGCATCATGACAGGAATGAGCGCACCCCGCGTTCCAGCCGCGCAAGCCCATCCTCAATGCGGCTTCTTGGGCAGGCAAGGTTCATGCGCAGGAACGATTTTCCGCCCGCGCCGTACTGTGCGCCGGCCGAGACAAAAAGCCCCGTCTCGTTGCGCAAGAACTGCGCCAGCGCACCCGCATCATCGCAGACTTTCTTGCAGTCAAGCCAGAGGAGGTAGGTTGATTTTGCGGGTACGGCGTAAATCTCCGGGATTTTTCTTGCGATGAACTCCTCGGCGATTTTCCTGTTCTCAAAAAGATAGCCGCGAAGCTCATCAAGCCACGCGCCGCCCTCATTGAACGCCGCGATTGCCGCATGGACTGCGAATGCGTTCGGCTCGGCAATCTCGTCCGTGTTCAGCGCGCGCCAGACTTTGTGGAGCAGAAAGCGGTTCTGGGCGTAGACGGCCGCGCTCTGCAATCCCGCCAGATTGAACGCCTTGCTTGCCGAGACGCACGTCACGCTGATGTCCGCGTTCAGCGCGGAGGCGGAGGCGAACGGCGTGTAGTCCGTGCCTGGCGCGGTGATGTCGCAGTGGATTTCGTCCGCGATGACCGTCACGCCGTTCCGGGCGCACATTTCTCCAAGCCTCGCAAGCTCATCGCGCGTCCAGATGTTCCCGGTGGGGTTGTGCGGGTTGCACAGAATCATCAGCGTAACCTGCGGGTCAGAAAGTTTCTCCTCAAGATTTTTCCAGTTGATTGAGTATGACGTTCCGTCGTATTCCAGCGGGCATTCAGACGGAGTGCGTCCGTTGTTCACAATCGAATTGTAGAAAATGTTGTAGACCGGCGGCTGCACGAGCACTTTTTCCGCCGGTGTCGTGAGTTTTCGCACCATGCTTGAGATTGCGGGGACAATTCCCGTTACGAACACGAGCGAGTCCGGCCTCATCGCAAAGTTGTGCCGCCGCTGCCACCAGCCCGCCACCGCCTCGCTCCATTCGCGCGGCACATCGGTGTAGCCGAACACGCCGTTGTCCAGCCGCTTTTGCAGCGCGGTGATTATTTCCGGCGCGGTCTTGAAATCCATGTCCGCAACCCACATGGGAAGCTCGCCGTCCGCTACATCCCATTTTGTGGAGAAAGTGCCGCTCGTGCGCGAGCGGTCGGTTGGCTCATCAAAACGGCTCATGCGCATCTTCCGCCGTTGCTCCCGTGCGGCGCGGGGCTGGTTCCGCAGTCCGCCCCCGTGATGATTCTCGTCTTGG
>JAFLSP010000256.1 GCA_022510885.1 Treponema sp.
GTCGCTCGTTCAAGTGAACGGAAAGCCGATTATTTTCAAGCAGATTGAGAGCCTGATGGAGAATGGAATATCCGACATCACGGTCGTGGCCGGTTACCGTGCCGATGTCCTCATCGGGGCACTCGGAGAGCGGTTCGGAAGCCGTGTTAGGACAGTCCGAAATAATGCCTATGCGGAAACGAACAACATGTACTCGGCGTGGCTTGCGAAGGACGCGCTGGCTGGGAGCGGCTTCCTGATGATGAATGCCGACGTGTTCTTCGACCCGTCGGTCATACGGTCGCTCGTTGATTTCCGCGCGGAGAATGCGATTGTCGTTGACGTGGGGCGGTACATCGAGGAGTCCATGAAGGTGACGCAGAGGGGCGGGCGCATAGCCGCAATCTCGAAGTCCATCCCGCAGTCGGAGGCGTTGGGTTGCTCCATCGACGTGTACAAATTTTCTCCGCCTGCCGGGCAGGAGTTTTTCAGTGAGTGCGAGCAGTATATAAAAGAACGTAATGAGGTGAAAAAATGGAGCGAGGTCGCGCTTGACGGAATACTCCCGAGGGTCGCGTTCGAGGCGTGTCCTCTGCGCGGGAGGTGGCTTGAGATTGACAACCACGAGGACCTTGCCGCTGCTGAGGCTCTTTTTTCTGAGCCGGAGGCACGGGAATGAGGTCTGCCGCAGACTTCTTCGGCAGGGACGCGACGCCGCTTTACGGGAAGAGGCTGTGGCTTCTTGATATGGACGGAACGATATATGAGGAGAACAGGCTCTTTGACGGTGTGCTTGCTTTCCTACGCATTGTCAGGGAGCGCGCGGGCGACTATATGTTCATCACGAACAACTCTTCGAAATCCGTGAAGGACTATGTTCGCAAGGTCAGCAGCATGGGCATTCCTGCGGACGAGGGCGATTTCTTCACGTCAACGCAGGCGACCGCGATGTACTTGAGGCGACATTCGCAGGACGGGCTTGTGTATGTACAGGGAACCGAGTCAATGGTCCGTGAGCTTAATTCCCTCGGAATCCGTACCGTTCAGGCATTCGACAGCAGGATAAGCGCGGTTGTCCTTGGGTTCGACACCGAGTTGACAAGCGGGAAACTGAGGACGACCTGCGAGTGCCTCACGCGCCTGGACGTTCCGTTCATAGCGACGAATCCCGACGCGGTCTGCCCCGTCTCGTTCGGCTTCGTGCCCGACTGCGGCTCCATAGCAGGCATGATTCAGAACGCGACTGGCAGGAAGCCACTCTTTATCGGCAAGCCTGCCCCGGAGATGCTGCTCTGTGCCATGGAAAGCCGCGGCATGGACAGGGAGCGGACTGTGTTCGTCGGGGACAGGCTGTACACGGACATCGCGGCCGCAAAGAACGCGATGGTGGATTCCGTGCTTGTCTTGACCGGTGAGACGAAAGAGGATGACCTTGCGGCATCTGCCGTGCAGCCCGGATATGTGTTCAGCGACATCCAGTCGCTGGGGAATGTTTTTATAAAAAATGGGGGGGGGTAAATGTGTAGTCATATTATCCCCGTCATCGCCGTCCTCTGCCTGGCGGAGGGCAGCATGACCATCGGCTACACAACCGGCGTGTACGACCTGTTCCACATCGGGCACCTGAACCTGCTGAAGAACGCGCGGGGGATGTGCGACCGGCTCATCGTGGGCGTGACGGTGGACGAGCTGGTCGTGTACAAGGGCAAGCGCGCCATGATACCGTTCGAGGACCGGATAGAGATAGTGCGCTCGTGCAGGTACGTGGACGCGGCGGTGCCGCAGTACGACATGGACAAGCTCGCCGCGTGCAAGAAGCTCGGGGCGCAGGTGCTGTTCG
>JAFLSP010000257.1 GCA_022510885.1 Treponema sp.
GTGCTCGTCCTCCCATGCCTGCGCGAGCCGCAGCAGCCGCGCCTCGCTGAACATCGCGCCCGCGAACTGGATTCCGACGGGCATTCCGTCCCTGCCCGTGCCGGCGGGAACGGAGAGCGACGGGATGCGCGCCAGGTTGACGAAGGTGGTGAACAGGTCGCTCAGGTACATGGCGAGCGGGTCGTCGTACTTCTCGCCGAGCCTGAACGCCGTCGTCGGGCAGGTCGGGCAGAGCATCACGTCGTACCTGGTGAACAGGGCGGCCACCTCGCGCTGGATTCTCGCGCGCACGCTCATGCCCTTCTTGTACGTGTTCCCGCTGAACTGCTCGGAGAGCACGTAGTTCCCGATGATGATGCGCCGCTTCACCTCCGGGCCGAAGCCCGCGCTGCGCGTGTCCACGTAGAGCTGGTCGTAGCCCTCGCCGCCGTCCACGCGGCGGCCGTAGCGGATGCCGTCAAAGCGGCTCAGGTTGCTCGCCGCCTCCGAGAGCGCGATGACATAATATGAGGCGATTGCCGCGTCAAGCACCGGCAGGTCAACCGTGTCGATTCTCGCGCCTTTCGCGGCGAACCACGCCTTCGTCTCGTCAAAGACCTTCTTCACGTCGGCGGCAAGCCCCTCCGATTCCTCGAACTGCTTGGGAACGGCGACCCTCAGCGCGGTGAAGTCCGTGTACGGCTCCAGCCTCCCGAGCGAGTCCGTCTCCGGCAGGTCCGCGCTCGTGTCGTCGTAAAAGTCCGCGCCCGCCATGGCCGCAAGCGGCACGGCGATGTCCTGCGGCGTGTGGGCGAGTATGCCCACCTGGTCGAGCGACGAGCCGTAGGCGACCACGCCCCAGCGCGACAGCACGCCGTAGGTCGGCTTGAGCCCGTAGATGCCGCAGTACGACGCGGGCAGGCGCACCGAGCCGCCCGTCTCCGTGCCAAGGCCGAACACCGCCATGTTCGCCGCGACCGCCGCCGCCGAGCCGCCCGACGAGCCGCCCGAAACGTAGTCGCGGTCAATCGGGTTGCGCGTCGGCCCGTAGACCGAATACTCGGTGGAGGAGCCCATCGCGAACTCGTCCTGGTTGCAGCGCCCGAGCGGAACCGCGCCCTTCGCGGCAAGGCGGGCGATGACGGTCGCGTCGTAGGGCGCGACATAGCCCTCAAGAATCCTGCTCGCGCAGGTGAGCCGCTTGCCCCTGCACGAAATGTTGTCCTTGTTGGCGAAGGGCACGCCGAGCAGCGGCTTCTTCTCAAAAAGCGAATCGACCGTGCCGGACGCGCGCGCGGCCGCAATCTCCGCGTCCGCCGCCTGAGCGCGGGCGAGCGCGTCGTCGTAGATTTCCAAAAATGCGTTGAGCGGGCGCGCCGACTTCTGGTCGGCGGCAAACGTGTCGATTGACGACTGCACCAAACGCTCGCTCGTGGTCTCGCCGCTTTTGAGCGCGGCGACCGTCTCCGTAATCGTGCGGAACATCCTACGCCCCCTCGCCCAGCACTTTCGGCACCTGGAAATAGCCGTCCATGAATTTGTCCGTCACTTTCTTGACATCGGGAATGTCGAGCCCCGGCACGACCTCGTCCTCGCGCAGCCTCTCTGCCTGCGTGGACGGATAGGCGTCGTAGGGATTCTCCGAATCGTCATATTTTGAGAGCATGTCGAAGTACCCGACGATTTCATCCACCTGCTTTTTGAGCGTCGCCATGTCGGTGCTTTCGGGCGACAGGCGCGAAAGATACAAAAGATTCTCAAGCGTCGTCTCGTCAACGGTTTTGTGTGTAGCCATGCGCACAGTATAGCGAAAACGCGGGGTTTATGGAATACGG
>JAFLSP010000258.1 GCA_022510885.1 Treponema sp.
AGATGTTTTTCTGCCCCGCGGCAGACCACTGGTCAACATTGTCCGCCATCGGCGATGACGGGGTGATAGGATAGATACCCGCGACTTCCGTGAACGCATACGCTACGTGAGCGGCCGCCTGGTTGCCATCCATCGATTGTTTTTTTCTGGACATAAGGTTCTCCATATAGATAAGTAGTACCTATAGAATACACCTAAACCGCCAGTCTTACAAGGAAAATTTCTGATATTTTTCGCGATTCGCGCCTACACAATCACGCCCTTGGTGCTGGGAATCTGACCGCCGCGGCGCGGGTCAATCTCCGTTGCGGCACGAATGGCGCGCGCCGCCGCCTTGAACAGTCCTTCCATTTTATGGTGGTCGCTCCGGCCGCGCAGCGTGTCCAGATGCAGGTTGCACTTAGCCGTCTGCACAAAGCCGTTCCAAAAGTCCTCAAAGCAGTCCGTCTGAAAGCTCGCCTCCCCGCCGTCCTGCACGGACACAAGCGGAATGCCCGAAAGCCCCGCCTCGCAGACCAAAAACGGCCGCCCACCAAAATCGACCGCCGCGCGCAGCAGCGACTCGTCCATAGGATAGAGGAAACTGCCGCTGCGGTATATGCCCGCGCAGTCGCCCAGCGCCGCCGCAAAGCATGAGCCGAGCACGATGCCCGTGTCCTCAATCGTGTGGTGCTGGTCCACGTGCAGGTCGCCCGCAATGCGCCCCGTCAGGTCGAACAGGCCGTGCTTGCAGAACGAGCGCAGCAGATGGTCAAAGAAACCGATGGGATTCTCCACATCGTACACGCCCGTGCCGTCAAGGTTGAGCGAAAGCGCAATCTGCGTCTCCGCCGTGTTCCGTTCGATTGTCGCCGTCCGTGCCATCGCGTCCTCCTACAGCACCTTGCGCAGCTCGTATTCCACGATGTCCGTCGCGCCGAGCTGCTGCAAGCGCGGCAACAGCGTGGGAACGTCGCTCTTCTGCACGGCAATCTTGACCGCGTAGCCGTCGTCGCCGAACAGCGGGCTGACCGTGGGACTGCGCATTGATGGCAGACCCTTTACCAGCGTGTCGAATTTGTCTTTCGTCACGTTCATCTCAAGCATGACCCGCCCGCGCGCGCTCAAGACCGCCTCAAAGAGCATTTTCAGCTCCATGATTTTCTGCCGCTTCGCGCCGTCGGCGAGCGCGACCTTCGAGGCGTACATCCGCGTGGACGACTCCATAATCGTGTCCACGATTTTCAGGTTGTTCGCCCTGAGCGAGGAGCCGGTGGACGTGTTGTCAATCAGAATCTGCGCGAGCGCGTCCGGGCTGTCCTGCACAAAGCCCTCGCTCGTCCCCCAGGTGCGGAAAATCGAGCCGTCAATCCCGTTCGCGGCGGCCCATTTCTTGCTCAGGTGCTGATATTCGGTCGCAATCGTGACGGGCTTCTTTTTCAGCGCCGCGTAGTCCACGCCCTCGGGAATTGCCGCGACGATGCGCACCGCGTCAAAGCCCAAGTCCATGATTTCCTCCACGTCGTTCTCCACGCCGTTCTCGTACACCCAGTCCTTGCCCGAAAAGCCCAAGTCCGCCTTGCCGTTCGCGAGCAGCCAGCTGGAAATCTGCGGCTTGACCACCTGAAACGCCAGGTCCTTTTGGTTCGTGACGGGAAAATACGTGCGCTCGGGCAATTTGATAGAAATGCCCACGTCGCCCAAAAGCGCATAGACCGCCTCATAAATCCTGCCCTTCGCGAGCAAAATACGCAATTTCTCCATGATTATCCTCTGTTGTCCTTGTCCGTGCAGTATACCGCAAAGCGCGGATTTTCTCAATGCGTACCTT